>NZ_BAAIHG010000003.1:0-49016 GCF_054655775.1 Candidatus Termitispirillum reticulitermitis
ATAATCAAAATCCACAGCATATATTTTAGCGGCAGGGTGCTCTAGTGCATAGCCCTTTACTTCAGAAAAGTGTGTTGTTATAACGGCTTTTGCTCCGCCGTCTGCGATGTGCTCCAGCACAGCTTGTGCCAATGCCGCCCCCTCGCGCGGGTCTGTTCCAGTGCCAAGCTCATCGCAAAGCAACAGAGTCTTGCCCGATATACTCTCTAACATCCGCTTTATATTGGCAACATGTGCCGAAAATGTGCTCAAATCCATTATCAACGACTGATTGTCTCCGATGTCTGCTAGTAGCGTGTCTAAGTATAATAATTCCGCCTCAACTCCAAATAGCGGCAATCCGCACATACCTATGATATGATTCAGCCCTATAGATTTTAACGCCGCACTCTTGCCACCTGTGTTAGGACCGCTTATGACGATTAAATTATCGTCAATGTCCATAAATAAATCTAATGGAATGGATGCATTACTCTTTCTGATTAAAATTAGCGGGTGATGAATACTCTTAAAGCGTATTTCATCTCCGAATGTTGGGAATGTATAATCATTTAGATTATAAAACTTCTGCAGCTCAATCAACATCGCTAAATAGCTATAAGCCCCAGTGGTAGTGTGTAGCTCATGAATGTGTTCTCGTAGCTGAGCGGCGAGGGCTGCTAATATTTTTGTGATTTCTGCACTCTCGGCTAGCAGTTTATCTTGTAGCTCATTGCCTGCGGACACTGCACTGGTAGGCTCTACATATAGCGTCTGTCCGCTGGCTGAGCGGTCGTGAATATAGCCCTCTATATATTTGTTGAAATTAGCTTTGCAGGGTAGCGTGTATCTGCCGCCCCGCATAACAAGCATATATTCTTGAATGAATTTGTCAGCATTAGCACTCCTCAACACAGCTTGCAAACTGCGCTGCACCCTATCGTGGGCGACTTTTAGTGCTCTGCGAAGCTCCTTCAGTTCGCTGGTTGCACCGTCCCTAATGCTACCGTCCTCCTCAAACGTGGACTGTATGCGCAACAGCAGTTCTTCATCAGGCTTTAAGTTGTCAAGTTCAGCCGTTAATGGTGCTAAATGCCTCCTGTGGCTCTCCAAATGCCGTTTTAACGCCAGCAGACTTATTATAAAGCGAGCTATTATAAGATAGTCGCCTGCCTCTGGTGAGAATAACTTCATATTTTCTGCTGAGAGCTTGGCATAGATGGCAAAAAAATCACCATCATTTTCCAGCATGTATGCGGGAACGCTATGGTATAGCTCAAATATGGAGCGCAAGTCTTTCTGAAATGAATGTATTTCGGTCAAGCTTTGTTTCGGCTCTAGCCTATCAAACTCGCGGGCAGCGAACTTTGAGGCAAATGTGCCACAGACTTCACCCTTAAATAGCGGAAACTCAAGCGTCTGATAGTCTATATTCATATTATTCTGCGATTATTATATCATAAATCTATGCTATTGTCCCTTTCCAAAATCTCTATTCTTAATAAAACCTTACTTCCTAGCTAACAACTCTTTTAAGAATGATACTTTCTCATCGGGTATATCTTTGCCCCTGCCGAGCAGATGGGCGAGAAACTGCGTCTTGGCTGATAGTTCCAAGCTCTCCATAGTGAAATACGCCTCGTCAAGGCTAGTCCCCCAGCTGAGTGCACCATGATTAGCAAGCAATATTGCTTTGTGTCCTGCTATTAGTGGGGCAATACTAGCTGGCACCTCATCAGTTGAGGGCGTGGCATACTCTGCCAGCGGCACAACTCCCAGCGAGGTAATCGTTTCTACTAGAATATACCTGTTAAGGGCGATATGTGCTGACGCATAAGCGGTAGCGTAGGGCGGATGACTATGCACTACCGCTAACGCATTGCTTTTAGCATAGACCATAAGGTGCATCTTCAGTTCAGACGATGGGTTGTCACCAACCAGCACCTTGCCCGACAGGTCAGTGCAAACTAGCATTTCGGGTGTGAGGTATCCCTTGCACACTCCAGAGGGGGTAGTCCAAACCTCATCGCTTATACGGGCGGAGATATTGCCATCGTAGGCAACAAGCAAGCCCTTGTCGTAGAGCCGTTTGCCGATTTCACAAATTTTATCTTTTAAGTGAGTGTTTGACATAGCGACTATATAGGTTTGCCTTCACTGTTCTCTCTGCTGATACCTAGTGCTTTAAGCAAGCGTTCTTTAGTAATCAAAACTACATCTTCATAAGCCCTATCTTCTAGTATTATCTGCCCGCCAGCTGATTTAATGTGCCCGCCGCCATAGCCTATCCCAGCTACTATTTTAAGTGCAACTTTAGACAGCGGCGGTTTGATGTTCCCCGACTTAGCCCGTAACGAAAATATTGCTACTTTGTCATATACGCCAATTACAAACACATGTTTAACTTCGCGCATACGTAGCAGATAGTCGGCAAGTTCTGCCGTAATATCGGTGGTTTTAATAGCACCCATGTCGCAGAATGCTAGGCTACCTACCAAGCGCGTGCTGTCAATTGCCTTGCGCATCAAGGTGAACTGATAACGTGGCAAGTCAGGCGAACTGACCGCTGCTATCTTTCTGAGCGATACATAGGGGTAGATGAAACCGAGCATATTTTGGTCTGCTTTGTCAGAGTCGCGTCCTCTGCCGATAGCATCCGTCATAATGCCATAGCATAGAGCGGTAGCAACGCGGACATCTGGCACGACACCTAACTCTTTGTAATATTCTGTAACTATTGTACTGGTGCTACCGTAGCGAGGGCGGATGTCTGTGAGAAGCCCCTTAGTTTTAGGCAGACGTTTTCTTATATTGTGGTGGTCTATTATCAAGTTGACGGAGAAACCATAAGGGATATGTACATTACCCGCTTGCGGTTGCGTATCAACCACAACTACGTAGCTGAACGACTTGAAACGTATGTCAGTTGACTGTTTCAAATCAACCTTACACTGGCGCACAAACTCGCGGTTTTCCAGCCTGCCGAGCACACCCATATATGCAATGGTGGACTTAATCTTTTTCAGAGCAAGCAATCCTTTTAGTCCTACTGCAGCACCTATAGCATCTGGGTCTGGATTGTTGTGTGTGAGTATCAGCACACGTCTCTTGCCAGCAAGAGATTCAAAAATTTCATTTATCATCTACGCAAAGGTAGCATATATTAAAAATAATTGCAAATTAACTGTTCCTGTTCATTAACCAGTTAATTCTCACGCCCATATCGCCGCGCAGACTATTCACTGAACCTAATGCCTTGTTCAGTTTTGTAACGGCGATTTGTGCATCACTCTGCGTAACGATATATGAATCGTCTATATCAAGTGCGCTAGTGCTAAGGTCCCCCGTAAGGGCACTTTTAGCATTTTTCGCTATATTGCTATCGCCTACACCTTGTATTTGCATTATTCCAAGTTCATTGAGCAGCTGTTCTGAACCTGCAAAACGTAGTTCAGATTGCTTACCAGCAAGCCCTGATTGTATTATTATGTTGGCACCAGCCTCGCCTGTCTGAACTAGGCGGACAATATCGCTCGGTTGTTGTTCTGGCGTTCCCGTATTCAAGCCGTTAACTATAGCTTGTGATATGTTATTTATGAAGTCTTGAAGCGTGTCTTCGCCGTTTACGTACACTGATGAGCTATTGCCGTTGCCGTATATTGTCAGGTGCATAGTGTTGCCGAGCGACAGCACGGATAACTGCTCTAAATCCATTAGGCGCACCTGCGATATGTCTCCCGTCTGTGCTGTTTTGTCAACTGGGCTAAAGGTATTGCTCTTATATACTGCACTCTGCCCTGCCTCCGCTGACTGCACGTTGATATCCGCACCATCAGGCAATGTGTTAGGGTTAAATTCGTAGGCATTTGCGATGTAGTTAAGCTGATGTTTTAACTCCTCAAACTCGTGCTGTCCTAGCTCCCTGTCGTTAGCGGATGCCGTTGGGTTGCTTGCTTGTATAGCAAGCTCACGCATACGTTGTAAAATATCTCCCACAATGCCGACACTGCTTTCGGCATTGAGCAGTAACGTATCGGGACCGAGTTCGCTTTGGAGCTTGTCAGAGGCGGCGAGTTCAGCTGTATCGTTCGGCGTGCGGTTAATATGCACCTCCGTATCCGTAGGCATGTATTCAGCGGAACGAGACATGGCATTAACGCTGACAGCGGCGTCAATGTTAGCTTTCGTCGTATTGGCGAACACGTTAGTATTGATGGCTAGCGACATACTTCATCCTCCATATTTTGATGAACAGACATAAACAAAAAAGACTGGAAACCATTGCAAACGCAGAGCGAATATCGCTTACGTGTGCCCAGCCCAGCCTAAATGTCTTAGTGCTAATTAAATTGTTAGCATAATTTGTAGCATAGAAAAAATTGCTTGTCAAGCAAAAAATACAGCATACCTTTAACACCTAAATAGGGGCATTTTAACTGTGGCATTACAGAGATGCTCATAAATTTAAGATATATTACACGCAGTATAGGACAGTCTCAAAAATATCTTTAGTCTATTGCCTTATAACTCAATACCAGATAGCCTACCATTCCCCAAGCACAGGGCTTTCACTTGCCAAGTTAAAAGAACTACAAAACGATATTGTTGTATAATAAAATAGGTATAGCCCCCCATATTCTGCGTCAGTAGCATTCCACATTCAAGCCATTCATAAGATTAGTCAATTCTGCAAACGTTAAGGCTCTACCATTGGCACAAGCACCGCTTACAGCCCTATAATTTTTGTAGGTAATTTTCATAATTATTCTGCCATTCTCAGCGTAGCACGTAGACACCCCTTGTCGCTTGCCATTCACATAGGGATGTGTCCACCATAATCGTCCGTTCTCGTAATAGGTTTTCTCAGTGCCTTCTGGCACGCCGTTCTTGTAGTGAGCTTCCATATATAAACTACCGTCTTCATAATAGAATTTTTCAGTGCCTTCTAACACACCGTTCTTGAATGGAATTTCCACATATAAACTACCGCTGGGATAATATGCCCATCCAAACGTAATTAACCCATTTTTAACTTGCCATACAACCGGATAGCCATCATCCCTTACAAAACGAACAATCCCCGTTATGCGCTTGTTATCGCCATCCCTGATGATGCCTTTATCATAAAAGGCGTCTACCTCCAAGGTATATTCATTACCCTGTGCTATGGCGAATACTCCGCCACAAGCCATAAAGCACACCAACAAAAACAGGACAAAAGGCTTTTTCATATACAAACCATCCTTTTTATTTTCTCAAACTAACCAAGGTTATTTTTACACGTTTTTTACTCGTATAGCACGATTATTTTCACTTGTCAAAAGAAAACTGCAAGAACAGCCATACCTCAGCTACTCCAGCCCTGCCCGTTCACGAGGTTGCCCCCTTACCCCCTCTGCACATGCAGATACAGGGGGAAGAACGACAAGCAGTTGTCGTTCTTGGGGAGGGAGATATCCTCTCATAACTTTCTAAAAATAACCTTGGTTAAATTTACAAACTTTTTTATTGGCTTACAATCTATTGCTGGAGCATATTTGTTCTGCTTTCGTCAAGCATAATTTACTTGTTTCTAGTCCAGTTGAGTGTATAGCAATCTACTTTATCCTTGACAATATTGTAGCCTACAAGATACAATAAAGTATGTTCACAGTTGAAATGACTGACGAATTCAAGGACTGGTGGCTTGGGTTAAGGGATAAACGAGCCTCCGATGCCATAGCGCGCCACTTAAGTACGAACGTGTTATAGTGCTGTTGTGTGGCGGGGACAAGTCCACGCAAGCAGGGGATATTGAAAAGGCTAAAGAGCAGAGAGTTTTTAGAGGCGAACTCTAAGGAGCTGATAAATTATGCTGACATCAGAGTTTAGCACTGAAAGAGCACAAAGAGTGTGGTATAAAGCTAATTAAGATATATTACACGCAGTATAGGACAGTATCATAGACGTCAGCCGTATAATGGCGAATATACATTTTGTAGTCTGGAACTAAACTTAGTATATATGGCGGGATAGCTAGGCAATCATCAGGTTTGTGATATATACTTATAGCCAATTTTGGCTTATACCGCTTAATAGTAGTCTCCATACCGTATAGCGATTCTAGCTCGGCACCCTCAATATCTAGTTTTATAAAAGTAACTGGTTCCCCTGCAAGCATTTCATCAAGTGACATTACATTTATTTTGCTGTTTCCGTTATCATCTACACGAGATGACATACTGCCACGAGAATCAAATCGTAGAATCCCATTGCTACTCCATAAACCAGCATTATATATCTTACTCTTGCCAGCTAAACGTTCATCTCCGTTGGCAACATCTAAACATTTCTCATAAAAGGCATACTCAGGCTCAAATGCGTATATATGCTTATGCGTGTTGTTGCACCACCTGCAAAACTCCACACTACTATTCATATCATAACTGCCACCATCAACAAATATCTCGTCTTTGCTAGGTTTCATGATAGCATCATCAAAATATACGCCGGGCACCGTCTTGTCCAGCAACAAAACGTTAGCATCATCTCTTATAATTTTCCTAAACCGAAGAGATACCAGCCTACGTGGACTATCAGTTATAATAGTAGGGGCATGTATTTGTTCGAGTTCTTGTGCGGAGATTATTTGTGTTTGAGACGTGCTATAATCAGCCTTATCATTACTCTCTAAATATAAGCAGACATTTTCCACTTCAAACCATTTGCAAGCTTGCAATAGAAACCCCATACGCCAAAACGAACCGGGTTTAGATAGATGAAAAACAACAGTGCTTGGCGGTTTGCCATAAAACATTGATATGAAAGTTCCCCGCCATATATCTTTTGGATAACGCATCAATGACGCATAAAACGGAGCGTCATGCCCAGCAAGCAGACTTCCCAAACGTCCTAAAAACAATGTTTTTGATATATTATCTTGTAGAGCCGCTAAAATTCGCCGAATATCGGAACTGAATCCTGAAAATCCGTCCAGTATTGCATTTTCGTGGGGGGGGGGGATTTAATGGCTGTCAATTCTTTGTTTGCGTTCATAACATCAAGCTTGATTATCCTTGTTCTCTATAGGTTTGCGCCGTTGCATTAGCACATATATGATAATACCTATTACTATAACAGGTGCCATTATCAGCACGATTGTGTGTGAATACTGTTTGATTAGCTCTATATTTGTGCCGACTGCTCGCCCTATGACCAGCAGTATGGTGACCCATATCAGAGAGCCTATCGTTGTGTAGAAAGCAAATGTTCTATAGTCCATTCGGGCTAGCCCAGCAGGGAATGAAATGAATTGGCGCACCACAGGGATAAGCCTGCCGATTAGCGTGGTAATTTCCCCGTGCTTATTAAAGAAAGCATCCATTTTGGCGAGTTTTTCTGGCGGTAAGAATAGATATTTGCCATATTTTAGCAAGAAAGTTCTGCCGAGTCTAAGCCCTAAATAGTAGTTGAGCGTAGCACCTAGAACCGACCCCATGACACCACAGGTTATTACAGAATAAACGTTCATTTTATATGCCGCACCTGTAATGCTGGTTGGCAGGGTTAAATAGCCCGCAGGCGGAATAACAACCTCGCTAGGGAACGGGATAAACGAACTTTCCACTGCCATCAGCAATATAATGCCAAGATAGCCCAGCGAACCCACAACGTTCACAAGCCATGTCACAAACAAAGCGAAAAAGTTAATCAGTGTCTGCATAGGGGGCTATGCTAACATAGATTTAAGCAAAAAGCAATCATTTTTCCGGTGACCTATATACTTGACTGGACTAAAAGGCTGTAAGGCTCACATTTCATAGTTCTTTACGAAGAAACTGCTTCCAATCCTTATTGAAACCTAACCAAGAACTGGTGCAGGTCAAATATTTCTCTGCTTAGGATATTATTCACGGCACAGGGCAAAAATGCCGATAGCAAGCAAATATGATAATGGCGAAATATCCCTTGTGGAGGTCATAAAGACTGAATAAAAAGGAACTGATGTCAATCTAGCAGTTCAAATGGTGCAGATGCATTTCAGAACAAGTTTGATTGCTCAATGCTCTTTAGTAATGATAGCGATATGACGTATTCAGTTCAAATCAGTACAGAGATATGCAAAAAGCACGTTGGGCTATATATAGACAAAAAGGCTACAACAACAAAGATTTTGCAGAAGTATGCCAGCTATACTAAGCGGATAAGTCAAACTATGTTAGCCACTAATCAGCTACCAGCAACTATAAAAACATCATTTAGTCATACAATAACAAAACCAAAAAATTGGTAGTCGCTAACCCTTGCCCACCCCGAACTCCACCTTTGGCAGCCTGTTGACTATGCCCACTGTTTTCACGCTGATGGTTATCACTGCTAGCAATAAATCAACTATATAGCTTGGGTTGTTCTGCTCCGCTAGCCACAGGTTGGGGTCGTTGGTTATGCCAGTGGGTTTATCAGTGCTAACTTGCCACCTATCAATCAACCACTCTATAGCACTCCTGCCATTGAGGACGTATTCATAAGCCACCAGCGGGATGCCCGTTATAGTGATATTCTCGTTATACTTGATAACAGACTTATCTTCTTTATTAGGAAAACTCATCTTCCCTATACGATATAATGAATATAAATCTAACTTATCAGTTGTTTTCCCCTCCTTTATCTCTACTTTAACAGCGGGGTATTTGTCCGCCTGTTCGTAGTTCAGGTGCAACCCTGCAAGCTCCCTGCCCGCCTTGCTAAATACCCAGAAGTCCTCAACACTCTTTAACAGCGGTAGTCGTGCGAGCACCTTTTTCAGGTCTGCACTAAACTGCTTTATATAGTCACGTGAATGCAACAACCCGTAAACGTAGTAAAATATATCCTCTTTCTTGACACTTTTCCCATAAAGCCCCTGTGCCTCAGTTAGGATATAGTCCGTTATGCCGTCTAGCCTGTCATACTGCCCTATAACGCTTGTGCCATCATTGTTTGTGTGTTCTATATAGTAATATAACGGGAAACACTGTGAATGTCCCTGTATTTCTAAATCGGGCAGTGCATCAGTAATGATTGTGCTAAAATCTTTAGGTGTTCCTGTGCCAACAATACATATCACCACATTTTTATGCTCTGGTGTAGGGAAGAGTTTGGGCATTTGTCCTGTTCTGTGGTTCATATCCCTATGGAAATAACACCACTGCTTATTAAATGGACGATAGCTAGCAAGCACAATATTGTCCTCTGAAAATGTTATGCTTTCGCCTCGTGCAAACTTTGCAACAGTTGAACTGGGTAATGCTAATTTTGTGGCATCTTTTGTTATAAACTTCTCAACGTCAGCAACTTTCCCCTTTTGTGTCTTGTAGTCTGCTAGTTGTTCACTATAAAAGCCTATTGTCTTTTGCATATTCTTTATAAGCTCCGCCCGTGAGAAGTTGTAGCACCAAGCGTCCCTGTTAGTGTTTAACCCTAGTGAATAAATAGGTTCAAAGAATGACTGCTCACCAGTCTTTTTATTCTTTTTATCCCCTAGTGGGATAAAGGTTTGGAATAAATCGTTTCGTTGGTTTAGCCAGTCGCCCTCTTTGTTTGGGGTGATTTCCTGCCAAGCAATGTCCGCACTAGTAATATCATTTAGTTCCTTTAAGAGCTTTAATTTGTCAGCTTTCTTTAGGTAATCGTCCATTTGCTTATAATGAATAGCACATCCTTTGCTTTCGCCCGCCTGTCCACCCCGCACCAGCACCACGATAGCAACACCCGCCATTATATCAAAAACATTCTCCCCTTCCCGCTTTGCTGTGTCACCTGACTTGCCCCGAATACCACCGCGCAGGTTAAAGATATATATGGCGTTAAAGTCTTCTGTTAGGCACTTACGAAAGCCGTCCATAGATGTGCCGTCTATCCAGCCACTATTAGTGATAAAGGCAATAACGCCACCACCAGAGCCATTAGTCACAAGCCTATCAGTAGCCCAGCGAAAGGCTTTTATATAACTATCAGATAGTTTGTTTTTATTACTAGCCGTGCCACTTTTTGCATAAGTTTCTGTTATACGTGAGTCCAGTTTAGGGTATTTTTGATTTTTAGTGTCATCATTCGCACTTTTCTGTCCTACTGAGTAGGGTGGGTTGCCGATAATTACATTTATAGGGGCTTTCTGTTGCTTTGTTATGCGTTCAGAGTTCTCCTCGTTCGTTTCGTGCTTTTCATAAGTTTCCCCCATTTGGAATGTATCTGTCCAGCAGATTCCCTCAAAGGGGATATAGCGCATACCCGCATAACCTGCATAGCCTGCATTGTTATCAGCACTTCTGTCGTCACTGCCAGCCCCCCACATAGTAGCGTGAAAGGCATTTTCTATATTGATTGTTGCTATGTAGTAAGCCAGTAGCACAAGTTCATTAGCATGCAACTCCTGCTGATATTTGCGCTTTAGTGCGTCTTTGTCTATCAGCCCTGTTTGTATCAGCCTAGCTATGAATGTGCCCGTGCCTGTGAACGGGTCTAAAATATGCACCTGTTCGTCTGACAACGTCCTGCCAAAATCCCGCTCTAAAACCTTTGCCACAGAGCTATTGATAAAATCCACCACCTCTACTGGTGTATAGACTATGCCTAGTTTGTCTTGTATTTTAGGCATAGCCACCTTAAAGAACTTGTCATATAGTTCTATGATAACCTTTTGCCTATCCTCTGCACTCGTCAGCCCCGCCACACGTTGCTTGACTGATTCATAAAACCGAGTGAGCTTTATATTATCCTCATTGTCTTTATTGACATCCGCACCCTCTAACCGCTCAATCATCTTTTGTAATGACTTAGATACAGGGTTATTCTTAACAAATGCATAGTCCTCAAACAACGCCTCAAACACTGGCTTGCTGATAAGGTGCTGTGCTAACATCTCCACCAAACCTGCCTCCGTTAAAGACGGATTTATAGCGGTGCGCATATTTTCTAAAAACTTCTCAAAAGCTGCCCTGTGCTGCCCCTGCCCCGCTAGCAACTCATTTATACGCACCTTGTAGTTATCCGCTATCTTGGCAACGTCCTTTGCCCAGTCTTCCCAGTAACGTTTATTGCCAACCTTTTCCACAATGCGGGCGGTTAGATAGTCGGCAAACTTCCACTTATCTGTCACCTCGTCAGGGTCAAGGGTCGTATCCACAAGGGTCGTATCCGTTCCACCTACCGTTATATGCCCATCACGTTTGCCTAATGATAGCATGTTGACGATAGAGTCAAATCTGTCATCGTGCGCCCGCAGTGCGTTCAGGACAGTCCACACCACACGGTATCGGTTAGAGTCTTCATTCAACGCATCCTCTGGTGTTGTATCAGAGGGGAACACTACGGGGATAATTATATAGCCATATTTCTTGCCCTCTGCTTTTCTCATTACCCTACCGACTGACTGCACCACCTCTATGGGGGAGTTTTTAGCCGATAAGAATAGCACTGCGTCAAGGCTAGGCACGTCCACCCCCTCTGACAGACAGCGGACGTTGCAAACAACACGGCATTCGTCATCTTGCTCTTCCCTGAGCCAGTCTAGTTCGGAGTCACGTTCGGATGCATTCATTCCCCCGTCTATGTGGGTTGCATGCACATTCACTAGCTCGTTGTTACCACGAATTTCTTTCTTAAAATACTCATTTATCTTGTTAAATGAGTTCTGGATAGCCCTAGAAGTCTTTATATTCTGACAGAATGCCACAGCCTTACGCATAGGCTTGTTAAACTCATTAGAGTCATCATCAGTCTGCTTGTCGTCAATAAGAATATTTGTTGTAATCTTTTTAGACAATGCGCGCACACAGCCCCCTAGCTTGTCTATATCGTCAGTTGCTATTGCGCCATCACTCCCCGCCACTAGTTCACTACGTAGAGTAGCTGGCAAGTCTTTCTCATTCACAGAAAACACTAGCACCTTGTAGTCAGACAATAGCCCATTATCCACCGCCTCACCAAAACCTAGCCGATAGATTTCTTTCCCGAACAGCTTTTCATCGTCCATAGAATAGAGCACGAGGTTCTTTTCTTCTGCCTGTTTCTGCGCACCCTCTCCGTAAATGCGGGGCGTAGCAGTCATATATAGCCGTTTATGCCCTTTAATAATAGCGTTGTCATGCACCATTACAAATGCATGGCTATCGTCACCTTCCTGTTTATGCCCCGTTGTGCGGTGTGCCTCATCACAGATAATCAAATCAAAGGTTAAATCTGCTTGCTTTTGTGCCTCTGAAACAACCCCGATAGAGTGATAGGTAGAGAACACAACAGTCATCTCTTTGCCGACTGCTTTTTTAGCCTCTTTTAGTTGTTTTGCTACACTAGCGGCATCGGTATTAGCGGGGTATGCTAAATCCTCTAGCTTAAAGCCCGTGTCTTCATCGCTAAACTTCTTTTTTGACACGGTAGCGTCAGAGCATACGCAGATTGCTTTGATAGCAAGCTCTGCATCAACTTTCCATTCACGTAGCGTCTGCCCCAATAGGGCTATAGACGGCACTAAAAACAGAACAAAGCCACCATTCGGCAGTTCCTTTTCTGCTATCTTTAGCGATGTAAATGTTTTGCCCGTGCCACAAGCCATTATCAGCTTGCCTCTTTTGCCAGCACCAGTAGCATTAGCAATATTAGCAAAGTATTTGTGGGCGTTGTCAATAGCTGTCCGCTGGTGGGGGCGAGTCCCTTTTTTAGGAAGACGTGCTACAACGCCCGACTTCCCCTCTAATAAAACCTGCCAGTCCACATTGGCGTCTTGTAGCTCTCGCAGGCTTAGACGTATAAAAGCAGGCTGTTGCCCTGCTATGGCTTCATCCGCATGGGAAGAGAACTTATTAGTAGTGCTTATCCAGAAGCGCTGAGCAAAACGAACCTTAACGCCATTGTCATCGGTGAACTCTTTACCCGAAGCGGATATAAAGCTATCAACAGCCGCTTTAGTTATTTCTGTCTTTTCATCATAGCATTTACACTGAATCGCCCAGTAATCACCATCAAATGTAAGTGCGACTAAATCTATACCCGTATCAACGTTGCTAATGCTACCCCTATAAGGGAACTCGTCCCATAGCCAAATATCCTTGAACATCCCCTCATAGACGCGGTAGGTTTTAAGAAACCCCTTTATTAAAAGCTCAAAACGAGTGCCCTTGTCTCGCTCTGATAAACTAATATCCCTAAAATGCACTAGCACGTTATCAAAACTATTGAACTTTTTATGTGCCGTGCTATTACTATGAATGCTATTCATAGCGCACCTGCACTTGCGCTAGCACTGGCACTTGTGCTAGCGAAATTAAATTGTTTAGATTGTGGGAGACTACTAGCCCATAAGAAACTGACTCGTGAGAGCCTAGACTGGCATAATTCTTGCTGTGTGTGTGTGTGTGTGTGTTAGTGACATCACGTCAAATACTCCTTAAATATTATTAGTTGGGCATTGTGCAATAAAAATTAAGAGGGTGTCAAGGGGAAAGTGGAAAATGTAATTGCACAAGTTAAGGAGTCTTCCCTCCACCTTGGCGGGGGAGGAAAAACTGTCTTTGCGAGCACACAGCATTTCTCTAGTCCAGTCAAGTATATAGTCCCCATTTTTCCACCTAATCTATTTACCAGTTGTAGTGCTGTAAATATTCTACACGCCCCTCCCCTTTTTTCTGGGGAGATTCTCTTTCAAGTTGAGCAAACAGGTGAACCCCCTTGACTGTTCAATATAAAAGAAGTATAAGATATGTATGAAAAATGTATTGACATATTTACGCGGGTTAATAGGGCTATTAAGCCTACTTGCCACCCTATCACTGCTACTAGCTATCCCCTGTGGGCAGGTACTGGCACAGGAGCAGGAACAGTCCAACTATAGTTTCCCGCGCAATACCAGCCCTTACATCGCCTCACTCGTTAAGCCTAACTACAAGTACACATGGCAAGATTATGCCAAGATGTCCATCTGGGCATCGCAAACTGGCGGACGCACTATAAACGAACAAGAGATACTCGCCTACACTGCCACCATAGAAAATGCTGTGCATGAACTACTCCCCGCCCTGCCACAAAACGACCAGAAAACACAGGCAGAGTTCATACTGCGATACATACACAATAAATTCTTAAAAACTTACGAACCTAAACAAACACGCCTTGACGTGCTACTCGCCACAGGCACATACAACTGCGTATCGTCCGCTAACCTGTATATGCTGTTAACACAAGCCGCAGGCATTCAAACTGTTGGCGTCATCACAAAAGACCACGCATTTATCAGCGTCCTGGCTGGTGGACAGGCTATAGACGTGGAGACAACTAACCGATACGGATTTGACCCCGGCAGTAAAAAAGAGTTTAAGGACGAGTTTGGCTCTAGCACCGGTTTTGCCTACGTGCCACAAGGCAACTACCACGATAGGCGCGATATTAGCCCCCTAGAGCTTATATCTCTTATTATGTCCAACCGCCTTGCAGACGCTAATCAAGGTAGCCACGATGAGGTAATACCACTGGCTATTGACAGGGCAACCCTGCTAAAAGGGCGGGCAAACCCTATATCATCACCACTATTTATAGATGCTGATAACGATGCCGCTGTCCGTGTGTATAACTATGGTGTATTTCTGCTAAACAGTGGCAGAGAACGGGCAGCTATCGCATGGACAGAGCAAGCAACAAAACTATACCCCGACTACCCGCCATACAAAAAATTGCTTGATACCGCAAAACATAACATCGGCGTAGAATACCACAATAAATTCGTCAAACTATACAACAGCAGGGATTTTCTCGCTGCAAAACAGGTAGTTCAAGAAGGACTTACCGAAGTGCCACAAGACGAACAGTTGCTGAAAGACATAGAATTGTTACAGGACAAATAAAGACAATTACATAACAGCTATTTTTTGCTCAGCCACTCCATACTTAGTTTTTTCCCTACTTTTTGCTTGGGCTTAATATAAATATCGTGTGTTTTTCGCCAAATATGTTTTTGCCGACCCGCTTTATATCTGCTATCTTGGCAGCCCGCACAGCTTTAATATACGCATCGGAATAGTCAAACCCTAGCCCTAACGACTCATAGAATGCCGCAAACCATGCAGAGCGCGCATTTGCCTCCATATCCATAATACGCTCGCCAACTATATGGTTTTTCGCAGCCGCTAATTCACTTGCTTTCAATTTGTCTGCAAAGCCAGCATTCAACTGCTGCATAGTCTTAATCGCATCCTCAATATTCTCCACCTGCAAACCAATATGCCCTATCATACGCGAATCAGCCAGCCGCGACGGATACATCATCCCAACCGAATATGCATAACCCTTGTTCTTGCGCAATGTAGAGAAATACGGCGAACTCATCCCCCCGCCCAACAAATCGCTGATAATTTTAGCATAGACGTAGTCCTCACTAGACGCTGACGGCGCAGTGTATGCCAAAAAAACCTTCGCCTGCTGGATACGCGAATCGGTGCCCTCCCTGCGGGCAACCTCCACAATAGACGCATTGTCTAAACTAACATTACACTTAACACCAGCGGGAACTTGCTTAAATATAGCCTTCATCTCATTCAACTGCGCCACGCTATACCTGCCTGACACAGCTACCACCATATCAGCACCTGTTAGGATACCTTTTAAGTGCCGTTCTACATCTCCAAGTTTCAGTTTAGATACGCTCTTGGTTGTGGGGTGCAGTGCATACGGGTGGCTACCATAAGTCGTCTCCATAAATTTATCAAAGGCGACAGAGTTCGGGTCATCCTCCATAGCTTCAATAGCGCGCAATAACAAATCTTTCTCTTTATTAAACAGCTTGCTCGTAATCTCTGGCTCTAATAGTTGTTTCTTAAACTCGGGTAGCACAGACGACAGCGTATCGGTCGGCACTGATAGCAGTATTACATGGAAGTCGGGCAAACTGCTAGTTGCATCAATATGTCCGCCGATACCCTCTAACAACTCTAATAGCTTGCCACCCTTAGCCCATACGTTCATCGCCAGTGCACCTATGCCACTGTTCGCCGCTGTCTCACGGAATATGCCGCCCTTTATAAACACCGCAATAGATGTAGTCGCAGTGTAGCTACGTTGAACACTGTAAAACCGCACGCCGTTAGTAAAGCCCTCGCCATGCTCCGCTACAACCGCCGATGCAGATGCTCCCATAAAAGTCGCCCCCAATGTAAAAGACAAAACCAAGCAGATAAATGTCCGCATAATACCCAAAACTATAGATTAGCCAGTTATTGTTTCGTCAGCTTGAGCATTAACAGCATCACATACCTACCAGCATCATTACGTAACTTTATAGTCACTAGACCATCCTTGTCAGACTGGATTGGTAGCTGATATGTAAGTGGATACGGAATCCTTCCTTTTCCCATTACAGGGTCATCAGATGCCCGTTCAAACGGCTGACTTATAGACTCCAACTCAGATGACACCGTTAGAATACCAGCTCCAGTGGCACCAAACTTACTTTCACCATCAAGATAGCCCAGTACGTTTAAGGCAAGAGTCAGCGAGTACTTGGTATTAGAGGATGACACTCTAAACTTAATATATGCATCATCGTATACTGTATATACCTGCCAATTAGAGGCTACCGTTTCATATTCTAAATCTACTGGTGGCTGGTGTGTATCCCACAATTCATATTTGATGCCAGCCACAAGCGGTTTCAAGGTTCTTCCCTCAGCAATTGGATTGTCTGATATTTTTGTTGTTTTGTAATTTGCATCTGTTAAATATACCCCATTCCGTTTACCGTAAGCTGTTCCAGCATTAACTACTAACTTACGAACATCTTGACGTAATGATGTGGCAATCTGCTCACGGCTCATACTAAAACCAGACCCAACGTATTCTTTCAAGAACTTATTTACATTGATATTGCTGATAGGAGTATTATCATTTACTACGCCCCCGTCAGCACCGCGGGGCTTAAATGCTAAAAACGGGTAGCCATTAAGCTCTTCCAAGTCTCCCCTAGATTTACTTTTAATGTTCATACTATGGTCAGCAAGCATAAGTATTGTCGCATTATCATATAGTCCCCTATTCTTTAGAACCTGCAAAATATCTGCCACGCCTTTTAGTGCACAACGAGCTTGATAATAGTAATTTTCATAAGTGTATGCTTTAGGATGTTTATCATCAGCAGAACAATCAATATTTGTTATTAGCGGAACGTGTCCACCGTTGAAGTGATGATACTGAAATGTAGGCTGTTCTGACATCCCTGCCGTTTCTAGCATATAGCGAACTTCGTCTAACGTATCATTTTGCGGATATTTTCTGCTTATATTGCTGAAATCTATACCATTATCGCTATAGTCAGCATAACGCCTAGATGAGTAGTGAAGAATAGCTTTTTGCTTAAACAAATATGGTGCACGCATAACGTTTGTGAGCCTATCAAGCCTGATATTTAGAAATCCATTAGTATATAAAGACTTCTTATTGTCGGCAAAATCGTCAGACGGGTTATGGGGAGCAAAGAATAGATATAACCCCTTAGAAATAAACATCCATTTGTAATTTAGCTTATTAAAATAATTCAAAAGCGACTCGTCCTCATTTAATATGCGAGCCTTATGAATTTCAGAGTGTGGAACATCGTCAAATAATCCAGTCATTATTGACGGCACAGCATGCATCGTCCCCCCCCCCGTGCCAATATTATTCGTAAATTGTATAAACCCGCTAAACTTAGCGGCAAGCTCTGGATTTCTGCTAAACACATCTTCCGTTACCTCAGAAGATGTAGCGTCAACTAAAAACATAAATACGTTATTCTGTTTGTGCAACTTGACTTGCTTATACGCATAAGCTTGCGATACGTTCGTTACTTGCGCAACGGGCATCCGTAAAGCGACGAAAAAGGCGTCTGCAAGACAAGTCAACCCGTAGATAAATAGCCCTATAACGACATACTTAGCATACTGACATAATATTTTCCGAAAATATACAGCTCCACAAATCGCCGCTAGCCATATCAAACTATCCCAGACACGCCTTGATGGTAAAGCCCAGCTATTAAAGTCGCCGTTAAGTTCAGAAAGCCCCTTTGACAATAGACCAAGCTCCAACAAAGAAAGCAGACACAGGGCTGACAACAGAGCAAAGGTAAGCTTGCTTAGCTTTGGAAAATAAAGTAATACTGCAAATACAACAGCTAAAAATAGCAGATGATGCAGTTTATACGTCACTGCCATAAGATACGTAGCGTTGAACTGGTCAAAAAAACGCACATACGTTATCAGCTTTTCCAGTGGCGCTAGTATAACAGCAAACGCCAAGGCATACACACAAGCCTTTAACACTCTGCTCTTATCCAGTTCATCTACAAACTTATTAAACAAACTCATTTTAACTCCATTTAGTTAGTTTCTGCTAACTCTGCTGTAGCGTCCTCTGGTTTATCTTCATATACACGTTTCCTGTCATCTTGGAAACGGAAACGCTCCGCTAACAAATGCTTGCTACCAGTGCCAGCAGGTATTAGTCTGCCCATAATGACATTCTCTTTCAGCCCCCGCAGATAGTCAACCTTGCCCGAACAAGCCGCACTAGTCAACACCTTAGACGTCTCCTGAAACGATGCCGCTGAAATAAAACTTTCAGTGTTGACCGCAGCCTTCGTTATCCCCTGCACTATCAACTTGCCTCTCGGAGCTTGCTTGCCATCATGCCCTAGTTTGTTGACCTCCTCGTCAAACCGTCTCCTATAGACCTCTTCTTGCGGTAAAAATTCCTTAGATTCCCCCTCATCGTCCACACGCACCTTGCGCAACATCTGACGCACAATCACCTCAATATGCTTATCGTTAATAGGCACACCCTGCCCACGATATACCGCCTGTATCTCTTGCAACATATAATCCCACAACGCCTGTTGCCCCCGAATACGCAATATATCCACTGGGTCGTCCTGCCCATCAACCAGCGGCTCACCCGCCTTTATAATATCGCCATCACGCACATTCAAATACCTTTGCGCCGCAATTCTCTTATACTTCTGCTCGTCCTTATCACGGTCCTTAGACCTGCGCGCCGCAATCTTATACTCCTGCTTCTCGCCAAACTCATTGGCAATAGTCAGCTCATCATAGCCTTGCTTGTTCTCAATGTGAACAGCACCACTAATTTCTGCCAACATAGACGGCTCTTTCGGACGGCGCGCTTCAAATATCTCAATAACACGCGATAAGCCCGTAGTAATATCCACATTCTTCTGCGTCCTCAATATCTTCGCTAAAACATCGCCTGCCTCAACATCAGCCCCATTCTCAACCGATAGAATAGACCCCTGCGGCAACGGATAGCTACCAAGCTCATTGCCATTAGCATCTTTAACCAATATGCGCGGATTACGTTTCTTGCTACTACCGCCCTCAACACCCTTCCTATTGCGCTCCTTATTGACAGCACTAGGCATAGTAACTATCTTCTGCGTGATGTGCGTGGTCGGGTCAGTCTCCTCCTTAAAGGTTTCGCCCCACACCAAGTCACTATAGCTAACAACGCCAGCTACCTCGCTCATCATATCATCAACATACGGGTCCCACTCGGCTAACTTAACACCAACGCCTACTTTTGTGCCATCCGCTACCAATAGCTTAGAGCCACGCTTCAGACTCTGTTCGTCAACTACCTTGCCACTGGCATCCTTTATACGTATATTACCATTACGATTTAACACAACAAAATCGTCCCCACGCTTAGCTGTGCGCACATTTGCTAGCTCAACATCGCCACCAAGCTTAGCACTCAGACTTGACACCGCATTACTTGTGCTGGCAATACCACCTTGGTGGAACGTCCTCATCGTCAGCTGCGTGCCCGGCTCACCGATAGACTGTGCCGCAATAGTCCCCACCGCAACACCTACCTCTATCAACCTGCGCGTAGAAAGGTCCATTCCATAACAGTGCCTGCAAACACCAAATTCAGTATCACAAGTAAGCACCGACCGCACGCAAACCTTATCCACAGCAGCTTTCTCTATCGCATTTATCTCATCATCGCCGAGCATCACATTATCAGCCACTACCACAGCCCCAGTTTCAGGGTGCAATACATCGCCTGCAGTGAACCTGCCACGAATGCCATCCGCCAGACTAACCTCAACCTTGCCATCCTTCAACTGTGCCGTCACATCACGCCCACGTATGGTGCCGCAATCTTCTTCACTGATAATAACATCTTGCGCCACATCCACCAGCCTACGCGTTAGATAACCAGCATTCGCCGTCTTTAACGCCGTATCAATCAGCCCCTTGCGCGCACCGTGCGTGGAGTCAAAGTATTCTAGCACCGTCAGCCCCTCGCGGAAGTTTGACGTCACAGGTGCTTCAATAATATTACCACTAGGGTCTGACATTAGCCCACGCATACCTCCCAGCTGCGAAATCTGCGACTGAGAGCCACGCGCACCACTATCGGCAAACACATATATCGGATTATACCATTTATCACGCTTGCTAGTCTTAGATGCATCACCGCCACGAGCTTTAATAGTGTTCATAAGCGCAGTCGTTATCTTAGTGTTGGCAGTATTCCACTTTTCAACCAACTGATTGTGTTTCTCCTCCGCCGTCAAAGCACCCTCACGATAGCTCAATTCAATGCTATGAACATCCTTATAGGTGTCCTCAACTATCTTATCCTTATCAACAGGCACTAATACGTCATCTAAACATATAGAATAGCCCGCTTGCGTAGAATACTTAAACCCTAAATCTTTTAAGTCATCTAAAAACTGCGCGCAATCATAGCTACCCAGCTTGATACTAACAGTATTCACCAGCTTGCCTATATCTTTCTTGCCTAACACTTTATTTACTTCATGAAAACTAATGCCATCAGGCAATATCTTCCCTATAATAATCCTGCCCGGTGTCGTTTCAATAAGCTGATGCACGCCGTCAATCTCCATGCGCACCTTGATAACCGCTTGCAGTGAGAGCTTGCCATGGTCATGAGCTATCACCACCTCTTCAGGCGAACTATAACTCTTGCCCGACCCATTAGCATTCCTCATCTCCCGTGTCAGATAATACACGCCAAGCACCATATCTTGCGTAGGCACAGCCAATGCATTACCGCTCGCAGGCGATAAGATATTATAAGACGATAACATAAGCGTCCTCGCCTCTAACTGCGCCTCCATAGATAGCGGCACATGCACAGCCATCTGGTCGCCGTCAAAGTCGGCATTGAACGCAGGGCAAACCAATGGATGCAATTGTATCGCTTTCCCCTCAACTAACTGCGGTTCAAATGCTTGTATGCCAAGCCTGTGCAACGTAGGCGCACGATTCAACATAACAGGGTGCTCCTTGATAACCTCTTCCAGCACACCCCACACCTCTGGCGCACGCTCGTCAACCATACGCTTAGCCTGTTTAATCGTTTGGACTAAACCAAGCTCCTTTTCCAGTTTATAATAAACAAATGGCTTAAATAACTCCAACGCCATAGTCTTTGGTATCCCACACTGGTGCATCTTCAAATGAGGTCCCGCAACAATAACCGAACGCCCTGAATAGTCAACACGCTTGCCGAGCAAGTTCTGACGGAACCGCCCCTGCTTGCCCTTTATTATCTCAGAGAGCGATTTCAACGTGTGCCTGTCATTCGCCCTAGCCGTCTTGCCCATGCCACGCTTAGTGTTGTCAAAGAGAGAATCCACCGCACGTTGCAATATGCGTTTCTCATTGCGCAATATAATATCGGGTGTTGAGCGGTCTAGCCATTTACGCAACCTATTATTGCAATTGATAACGTTGCGGTATAAATCATTCAAATCACTCTTGGCAAAACTGCCACCATCTAGCTGCACCAACGGACGCAACTCAGGCGGTATCACAGGTAACACATCCAATATCATCCAATCAGGCTTATTGCCATTCTCAGCATCATGTAGCCTGTCGTTAGCAAGTGCATTGACTACGCGCAGACGCTTAGACAGCTTTAACTTCTTCTGCACTGATGTGGTGCTCTTAATCTCTTCCCGCAACTCAACTTCAAGCATATTGATGTCAAGGTTCTTTAACAGTTCCTTGATAGCTTCAGCACCCATACCAGCCACGAAACCTGTCAAACCAAAATCTTCCTGCGCCTTGCGGTAATTATCATCGGTCAATATCTGATGCTTTTTAAGGTCAGTCTCTTTAGGGTCTATCACAACCCAAGATTCAAAGTATATGACACGCTCTAAGTCTTTCACCGACATATCAAGCAGATAACCCATAGGAGACGGCGTGTTCTTGAAGAACCATATATGAGCCACCGGTGAAGCAAGCTCTATATGCCCCATACGCTCACGACGCACACTAGATTCAATAACTTCAACACCACACTTTTCGCAGACTACGCCACGATGCTTCATACGCTTATATTTGCCACACAAACATTCCCAGTCCTTCACAGGACCAAAAATCTTGGCGCAAAACAATCCGTCCCGCTCAGGCTTGAACGTGCGGTAGTTTATAGTTTCAGGTTTCGTAATTTCGCCATGCGACCACTTACGTATCTTATCAGGACTTGCTATCCTAATACGCATAGCCTTAAAAGCATCAGCCTGATTAGTCCTGCCCTTTTTTAGTAACTGACCTTGACCCCTAGTTGCTACAGCCATTATTATTCCCCCGCTATCGCCTTGTTGTCCTTATCTACGTCAAGCCCAAGCCCGCGTAGTTCTTTCATCAATACATTAAACGATTCCGGCATATTAGCCTCAAAACTATACGTACCATTTACTATAGCCTGAAACACATCTGTGCGCCCATCCGTATCGTCTGATTTAACAGTCAACATCTCCTGCAATACATGTGCAGCACCATAAGCATAAAGTGCCCAAACTTCCATTTCACCGAACCTTTGCCCGCCAAACTTCGCCTTGCCACCTAAAGGCTGTTGCGTTATTAGCGCATACGGACCAGTAGAACGAGCGTGCAACTTAGTATCAACAAGGTGATTCAGCTTCAACATATACATAACGCCGACCGTCACCTCTTGGTCAAACGGCTCGCCCGTGCGCCCATCATAGAGAATCGTCTGTCCATCTTCATGCAACCAACTTCCCTCGTCAGTAGCACGCGCTTCACCCATCCACGCCCTAATGTCCTCTTCTCTAGCCCCATCAAATACCTCTGTCGCCACATGCCTGCCAAGCATCTTTGAAGCAATGCCTAAATGCATCTCCAACACCTGCCCCACATTCATACGGCTAGGGATTGACAACGGGTTTAACACTATATCAACAGCTCTGCCATCTGGCAGATACGGCATATCTTCCTCAGGCAATATCCGTGAAACAACGCCCTTATTGCCATGTCTGCCTGCCATCTTATCGCCCACAGACAATTTGCGCTTTATGGCGATATGCACACGAACAGACTTCAACACTACCTTCAGCGACTTCATAGCACCCGCTATCATCTCATCGCTCTTTTCAACCTTTTCTTTCCTGTTGTCCCGCCTGTCCTCAGCACGCCTTACATCTTTCTCATAAGTATCATTCACACGTTTCATAAATGCCATAAACACTGACTTGTTATCAACATTCATAGACGACAGTTCGCTGAAACTCTTGCCACGCAACATATCAGCGGTAATAACACCCTTTTCACCTGAAAGCTTCTTGCCCACAAGCCAGCACGCAACGGCTTCGTTACGCGCATTCAAGAGCGCGCGCTTCTCCAGTACTAAATCTGCCTCTATACGTTCATATTCTTCAGCCTCTATAGCATTAGCGCGGTCATCTTTCTTATTGCGACGAGTCGTCATCACCTGAACCTTTATGACAGTCCCCTCAACGCCAATAGGCACACGCAGAGAGGCGTCCTTTACATTGCCCGCTTTATCGCCGAAGATAACCCTTAACAGCTTTTCTTCAGGTGTAGCCTGCGTCTCGCCCTTAGGCGTGACCTTGCCGACCAATATATCGCCCTCTTTAACCTTGGCTCCTATACGTATTATCCCGCCATCGTCAAGGTCGCGCAATGCATCCTCGCCGATGTTCGGTATATCACGGGTAATCTCCTCTTCGCCCAGCTTGGTGTCCCTAGCCTCTACCTCAAAAGCCTCAATGTGTATAGACGTAAAGGCGTCCTCCTTTACCACACGTTGAGAAATAAGTATTGAGTCCTCGTAGTTGTAACCCATCCATGGCATTAACGCTACAACAGTATTATGCCCCAGTGCCAGCTCACCACCATCAGTAGCAGCACCATCAGCAATAGCATCGCCTTTCTTAACCAGCTCGCCCGGTAGCACCGTAGGACGGTAGTTAATACAAGTGTCCTGATTGCTACGGCGATACTTCACTAGGTCTATAATATCTACCCCGAAACCACTCTTATCATCAGCATACCTAACAATAATCTTGTTAGCATCAACGTAATCAACTACGCCATCATGCTCACACACAACAGCAGAACCTGAATCCTTAGCAAGTTTCCCCTCAAGACCAGTTCCCACAATAGGCGCATCAGTCTTGATTAACGGCACCGCCTGACGCTGCATATTAGAACCCATAAGCGCACGATTTGCATCATCGTGTTCCAAAAATGGTATCAACGCCGCCGACACCGACACTATCTGCATAGGTGCTACGTCCATCAGCTGTATATTAGTCTTTTCGGTCACAACCGATTCGCCCATACGCCGTGCTGTTACGTGGCTGTCCATTATCTCGCCACTGCGCTTATCTATCATAGTATTGGCTTGCGCAATATACGCATCCTTACCGTCTATCTGCTCCTCTTCATCTATCGCCGTCATATATCTAGGTGGCTCGTTCGGCACTATCTTGCCATCTATGACCCTGCGATACGGCGTAGTGATAAACCCATACTCATCAGTCTTAGCATAAGCAGTGAACGAGGTAATCAGCCCAATGTTCGCACCTTCTGGCGTTTCGATAGGGCAAAGCCTGCCATAGTGCGATGTATGCACGTCACGCACTTCAAAACCTGCCCTGTCACGATTAAGCCCACCAGGACCAAGCGCAGATAGTCGCCGCTTGTGCGTAATCTCCGACAATGGATTGATTTGGTCCATAAACTGCGATAGCTGATAGCTACCAAAAAACTCACGAATCGCCCCAGATAAATGTTTAGAGTTGCTAAGCAAATCTTGCGGAGTGCCACTCCTGCTGTCATCACGCAAGCTCATCTTTTCCTTAACATTCTTTTCCATACGGAACATACCCACACGTATTGAGTTCTGCAACTGCTCACCCACCGAGCGCACACGCCTATGTCCCAAATGGTCTATATCATCAACCTTATCCTGCCCTATACGAACACGCTCCAACAGCCTGATAGTCTCCACGATATCCTTATCGCTAAGGGTGGTGAGACTTGCAGGCTCCTTCAAACCGAGCCGCTTGTTTAATTTAGTCCTGCCAATCGGCGAAATATCGTATTTCCTAGTATTACGGAATAGGTCGCCAAAATACCTGTTAGCGGACTCCTCCGTGATAGGTTCGCCCGGTCTAATCGCTTTAATAATATCTATCTTGGCAGCGGTAGCGGTCATAATCTTGCGGTCAAACTCCAGCGTCTCACGGATAGATTTGCCAGTAGTAGCCTCATCAACAATCAAAACACTGAAATCCTTGATGCTAGCCTCACGTAATTTGTCAAGCACCTCTTCAGTCACGGCAGTATTAGCCTGCGCCAAAAGCTCGCCTTTATCATCAACTATTTGAGTTGCAAAATAACTAGATACAAGGTCTTCAGTTGTCAGCGGAATGCGTTTAATAGCTGCACGTTCCAGCTTGCGAACAAGCGTCTTGGTAATAGGAGTGCCTGCTGCTACCAGCACTTCACCACTAGCCCTTAAATCAGAACTGAACTTGCGATTCAAAACAGTATCTTTATTGAAAGCAATCTCAAAACCATTCTTCGTAATTAAAATTTTCTCCGATTCATAGTATTCACCGAGAATATCCTCCTCAGTCATACCAAGCGCCTTTAATAGCCTAGTAGCTGGTATCTTACGTTTCTTATCTATGCGGATATACATCAGCGGCTTTGAATCAAACTCAAAGTCTATCCACGAGCCACGATAGGGTATTATACGCGCAGTGTATTCGTCTTTGTCAGTAATCTTGCTATGCTCAACTTCAAAGAATATGCCGGGCGAGCGATGCAACTGACTAACAACCACACGCTCAACGCCATTTATAATAAACGTGCCGTATTTCGTCATCAAAGGCAGGTCACACAGATAAATAGGCGGGTCCTCTTTAACATCCTTTTGCCGCTTCTTGCCGTCATCATCAGTATATGTAATCAAACGTGCCTTTATCTTCAAAGGTGCCGCATAAGTAACGTTATGCTCAATAGACTCATTAGGCGTATATTTAGGCTCATCTATAATATAGCCCATATACTCCAAACTATACATCTCATTGAAATCTTTTATGGGGAATACCTCTTGAAAAACCTTTTCAAGCCCCTTGCTTGCCCGCCTATCAGCAGGAACGCCATCTTGCATAAATTCCTTGAATGAATTGCGCTGTATCTCAATAAAATCGGGCAGTTCTATCGTTTTCGGAATTCTTGAAAACGAATGGCGGGTGATAGGCTCATTAGCCCTCTTAACATCAGAGTATATCGTCAAAGGAATACTAGAATAGCCGTCACTGGCACCGCCACCAGACACAGACTCTGCAACAACAGCAGACTTTGCTGTCGGCAGTGCAATATTTTTTTTAGTCGCAGGCTTCTTAACTGGTGTCTTACTAGCTACTGATTTCTTTTTATTTTTATTATCTGCCATCGTTTCACCCAAGTATTTAATACGCACGAACACACTCTAGCTGCACATAAACAATGCAACATCGCCATAAACGCACGGACACCGCCCCGCACCTAACTAGTGCAAAAGGCAGTGCCCGTAAAATATCTGGTTATTTAACTTCTACCTTGCCACCAGCTTTCTCAATTTCAGTTTTAATCTTATCAGCTTCTTCTTTCTTAACGCCAGTCTTGATAGGCTTCGGTGCCTCATCAACTACGGCTTTAGCTTCTTTCAAGCCAAGCCCAGTAGCCTCGCGGACAACCTTAATAATAGCAACCTTGTTTGCGCCTACCTCTTTTAGGACAACATCAAACTCAGTCTTTTCTTCAACAGCAGGAGCAGCCCCGCCTGCAGCAACTGCGACAGCAGCCACAGGAGCAGCAGCAGATACGCCGAAAGTTTCTTCCAGTTCTTTCACAAAATTAGCCAATTCAATAACAGGCATATTTTTAATAAACTCAACAACATCAGCTTTAGTAACAGCCATGATAATCTCCTTGTAATAACCTTAATTTTACGCTTACTTCTTGCCCTTGATAGCGTTAAGCACATTCAAGAAACTCCGCGGTATATTGGCAAGCAACGACACGAAGTTCTGATAAGGAGCCTCCATGGTAGCAAATAGCTGGGCGAGCAGCTGTTCACGTGAAGGCAGGTCGGCAATGCGGAGCACTTCCTTACCTGAAAGGAACACTCCATCCATAATGCCCGCTTTCACAGCTAAAAACGGGAAGTCCCCAGAGAACTTCTTCAACGTCTTAGCCGTAGCGGCAAAATCTTTACGAACGACTACTAGCACGGTGGATTCCACTAGAAATTCGTCCAAACTATCTATCTTACTGCTGTTCAACGCCTTCCTTAAGAGTGTGTTCTTTACAACGCGAAAATCGTTGCCTCCACCCTTAATGGCACGCCGAACAACGTCCATCTGGGGAAACGACATGCCCTTATAGCTTGCGAGCACTATCCCCTCGGCGCCTGAAATCTCTTCAACAACGCCCTTGCTAATCTCAATTTTCTCTTGTTTCTTCAAAACCAATCTCCTCAAGCAGCGGGTTGGCGTATATTTACCAGTCTAGGCAGGACTTACATCCGCTATATAGCGGAAACCTGCTTTCTACAACCTGCAACTTTCCTCTTAAATTATAGCTCGCTAATCAACTTGCTCACATCTAGCCTTATACCAGGTCCCATAGTAGTAGATATCGCCACTGAGCGGACATAAACGCCTTTACTAGATGTAGGCTTCGCCTTAACGATAACATCCATGATAGTCTTTAGGTTGTCAACGAGCTTCTTTACATCAAAACTCTTCTTCCCAAAACCAACATGCACAATACCAGCCTTTTCAACGCGAAACTCAACCATACCTGATTTAACCTGTTTCACGATATTGGCTATATCGTTCGTCACTGTGCCAACTTTCGGATTAGGCATTAACCCGCGGGGACCCAGCACACGCCCTAACTTGCCCACCTGAACCATCATATCAGGTGTGGCAACAACACTGTCAAACTCCATCCAGCCGCCTTCCACCTTAGCGACTAAATCCTCAGCTCCAACCACATCAGCCCCAGCAGCTTGTGCATCCTTCGCTTTATCGCCCCTAGCAAAAGCAAGCACACGCACAGTTTTGCCCGTGCCATGCGGCAAAACAACACTACCCCTAACCATTTGGTCAGCATGTCTAGGGTCAACACCAAGCTTGACAGCAAGCTCAAGAGTCTCGTCAAACTTGGCAAATGCGACCTTCTTCGCTAACTCAATAGCCTCAGTAGCACCATACAAAGTGTTACCATCCACTGCAGAAACCGCAACAAGAAACTTCTTGCCAGCTTTAGCCATACCAATCTCCTTTTCGCAAAACAACATTCCGCTTCAGCAAAAAATCGCTAAAGCTCCTGCGCTTTGCTCCCGATATATCTCAATACGTCATTACGTTAAAATGACGTCCACGGTGTTGCCCACATATAGCAAAGTCCAAAATAGACTTCCAATAAATATTTGGAAGTCTATAAGGATAATACAAGTATTTGCAAATTGCAAGCAGAAAGTTGCAGATTAATTAATTTAATTCATGTTATTTTAGGTTAAATGGTTTCAGTAGCTTATCAACTTCTACGGGTTTGCCATTTGCGTCATCAACTATTACCTTTGCGAACACCCAGCCTTTAACCTTGTTGGGGTTCACGCCAGCAGCAATAAATGGTGCTGGTTCTAACACAAAAACAATATCCTTGTCATTAGTGTCAATGTCTTTAGCCCATTCAAAGAGGTTTCCGTCACCGAGATTCACGCCATAATGGTCCAGTGCACTATGATAACCTACGCTAGAACGGTGCTCCTTTATTATCTGCTTATAGGCAACAGCAGGCGTTGCCCTACCGTCAAATTTTTCCTTGCCCAGTTTCGTGCCTACCATAATGCTCTGACTATTGCCCATACCAGTATCCATCACGTCCATAAATGTAATGTCTTGCGGCAATTTTGCTGGGTCTAACCCTGCTGCTACGAACGGCTCCGCATTGAAAGCTAACATCACATCGTGCTGAGGGCTTGCACTATAATCCCAGCTCCAGATAAAATTTGCCTCTCCGTCTGGTGCAGCCAACGTCCAGCCGCCGTTCATATCGTCCTTTGACACCAGCGAGTTAGCCACATCCAACAACCTATCAAAAGACTTTGTTGATTCGTCAGCTACAACGTCTAACTTTCCGCATGCACTCATAGCTAAAAGTGTTGATATAACAACAGTTAGCGTTAAAAACTTAAACACAATTCGTTTCATCTTACTTCTCCTTTGTTTTTTGCAGCCATAATCCGACCGCTATTGCCAATACAGGCACTATGCAGTGCCAATGACTCTGTAAAAATTCCATAGAAACTTCCCCTATTTCGCAACAACCGTAATAGTGCTGCGTATCATACCCATCCAGCAGGTATATGCGAAACGCCCTGCCTGTCTAGGCGTGAACTCTATAACATTTTCGCCAACCTTGAACTGGTGCTGTATCCCATACTCACGGATGAGCATCCTATAATTACAGCCGTTTATAGTCCCCTGTGGCACATCTATTATCCATCGCACGGGGATACCCGCCTTCACGGTAATAGCAGGATAGCCCCAGCCATCTAGCTTAGAACGGACTACCTGTTGTCCACCCGTATTCTCAGACTGATATGCGGCGAGTTCCACCTCGTCAGCTTGTCCAGCTACCGCTACACTGGGGATAATACTATCACCCATGCCAGATACCCCCCAGCCGTTAGAAAACATCGTCAGTCCAAGTGCTGCAACCACCACTGCACCAGCTTTCATCGCCTTTGCAGTCCACTGTCCACCTAATGCTGAGCTGAACACCCCTAGCGCAAACATTGCTGGAGTCGTTCCAAGACTAAACATAAACATTGATGCTGCCCCAGCTATAGGGTTTTCGGTGGACAAGGCGTATAATTGCATCGCCTGTAAAGGACCACAGGGCATAAACCCATTCAATAAACCTACAATTAGCGGGCTTTTGCTTGAGCTTTTAGCGGTGTTAACCCTTGCAGACAGAAATCTTGGCAGACGGAGGTTAAAACGGCGCAGGACGGTGAACATCCCTAACATATTCAACCCCATTATAACCATAAAAATACCTGCAAACATCTGCACCGCCCCCTGAAACCTGCCCGATACAGTCAAAACAGAGCCTAGCGCACCAACCAAGCCGCCGACCAACGTGTATGATACAACCCGACCTGTATTATACAATATAGCTGGCTTTAGTAGCGTGGTGCCATTTCCGTCCGCTTGCGGGATTGTTTGTGATAGATTTATTCCGCCACACATAGCAAGGCAGTGGACAGACGTAATCAAACCAATAACAAACAACACCCCGTAGCCCATCCCCGCCTCAGCCAGCGGAAACGATGTCGCTATAGGAGACACGCTGACCTGCCTAGCTAGCATATAAAGTGCAACAATGATTATCCCATAACCTATAATCTGTGAGATTGTTTTTTCTGACTTTTTAGCTTTATTAGTTATAATTTCATAGCCAAGTTTTTCTATAACAGCTTTGAGCTTTGCTGGGTTTGTCTGCCAGCCATCATAGCTGATAGTAGCTACTCCCGCAGCATAATTCACATCAGCACACTCAACGCCACCAGTGCCCTTAAGTGCTTTTTCAATCCTATTTTGGCAGTTTATACAGCTCATTCCGCCTATATTCAACGATAGTTCCCTCATAACGTACTCCTTTCCAAATACTATAGATACTTTTTCATATAAATGTGAATAAATTGTGTGCGGAGAATTATGCTCCCCTGCTTTCGTTGACACCCTCAACTATTGTAAATGTTGTTCCCCTGCCCAGTTCGCTTTCAGCCGTCAGTTTCCAGCCGTGCGCCACTACTATGGCTGATGCTATTGCCAGCCCGATGCCTGAACCACCAGTTTCACGCCCGCGCGATTTATCTACGCGATAAAACCGTTCAAATATATGTGGCAGACTTTCCTCATCAATACATATACCACTATCTGATATTCTAAATATAAACTCTGCTGAATTTTCAATGCTAATATGCCCGCTGTCAGTGTATTTCACAGCGTTTGAGACTAGGTTTATAATCACCTGTTTTATGCGGTCGTAGTCGCCATATATTAAAATACTTCTTGTTTTAATGTTTAGCGCAAGCCCTTTTTTCTTTACGGCTACGGCAAATTGCGCCGACACGTTATTTAACAGTTCTTGCATATCAAATTCACTCTTATTCAATGTAATCTTGTCCCATTCCAACCCAGTAAGCAGGCTTAAATCCTCCACCAGCTTTGACAGTCGCTTTATCTCGTCATAGCAGCTTGCTAGTAGCTCTTTTGTCGGCTCTAGCACGCCATCTGACATCGCCTCAATGCTACCTTGCAAGCAGGCAAGAGGTGTGCGCAATTCGTGGGCAACATCAGCCGTCAGCTGTTTTTGTCGCCGCTCCATCTCGGCTAGCTGTGTCGCCAGCTCGTTTATAGAATGCGATAGCTCAAAAAGCTCGTTAGTTTTATAATCTTCTCGTATACGTATATTCAGAGTCTCACGTTTAGTTCCGCCTGTGTAGAATGCCGCTATCGCTTGCGCCGCAACGCTAGCCGTGTTGATAGGGTTTGCGATACTATTCGCCAGCAGTATTGATATAGTAGCACTAAGCACGACAAGCACTGCAGTGGCAATGGCGAGCACCCTATTCAGCGATTTTAAGAACTGCTCCTCCGTCTCAGTGTAGAAATATGGTCCAAAGGTAGTAATATTCAGACTGCCGACTAATTTATCTGCTGACACGATAGGGTAGTCTATATTTTGCAGTTCCCCCTTAACGCCGTGCCCCATCTCCATTCTTTTCGTAATATTGCCCATCACATCAAGACAATGCTGCATATCCATATCGTGCGCATCCCAAATGATGTTACCCGCTACTCCCTCTAGGCGAGCGATATAGCCCTCGTGGACGAATAACATGCCGATAGCTTCTAGTGTGGCTAAATCAAACGCATTGTTCGCTGGAACATAGGCTTCACTAAATGCCCTGACAATTTCTGCGTTGCGCTGGCTAATGCTGTCTTTAACAAAACTTTCAAATAGTTTAGAGGAAAAGATGTTGATAGCCACCGTTAATATAACTAGCGACAGGCTAATAAATAGAATATATGTGATAGTAAGGCGTTTTTTCAGACTAATCATCCAGTTCCCCCGCAAATCGGTAGCCCATACCATAGACCGTCTGGATAAACTTAGGCGACTTCGGCTCATCAGCTATCTTCTGTCGCAAGTTTTTGATATGCGTATCTATAGTTCTATCAAAGCCGTCAAAATCTTCCCCCTTAATATTATCTATAATCTCATCACGGGTGAATACCTTAGCAGGGTGCGTCATAAAGAGCCGTAAAATCTCATACTCATTGCGAGTGAGTGCTAGGGACTGTCCGTCAAGTGTTGCCTGTTTATTTTCAATATCTAGGGCAAGCGAGCCTGATACCAGACGCGCGGGGATAGCTTTAGTCATACTGCTACGCCGCAAAGCTGCCTTGACGCGGGCGACAAGCTCCTTTAAGCTGAACGGCTTTGTTATATAGTCATCAGCACCAAGCGCAAGCCCGTTTATAATGCTCTCTTCATCAGCTTTAGCGGTCATCATTATTATAGGCAGAGCTGACCTCTCACGCACCTTGCGACAGATATCCTCACCCATAACATCGGGCAACATTAAATCTAGCAGCAATATATCAATAGCGTTTGATTCTATGCTTGCGAGTGCAGACTTGCCACTGGCAGCACCCAGCACCTCAAAGCCACTGCTCTCAAGATACGCCTTAACTAGGGCAAGTATCTTTAACTCATCATCAACCACTAAAACAACAGGCTTTACGTTCATATACGAAGAATATACCCTAAATATGAGCGAAATATGAAGTGTTAATTTTTCTTAAAAAAAACCTTGACACCATAAAACTAATCCTATATAACCTATTAAAATAATATGATTACTATGTAATTAAAATAAAAGGAGAGTTATTATATGGCTACATTAGCAACAAGGGCGGTTGTTAGCAGTGCACGAGTAGTTCGTGAACAGAAGAGAGGAGATGTTGCTTTTGAATGGCGGGTATTGCTACCATTAGTATCCCTTGTCATCGTATTGGGGGAGCATACATTTTTGCCCGCATATCAGGACTATGCTGTTAAGAGGCTAGCATATTTCACCAACCTGCTATACATACTGATAGGTGTTTTTAGTGTGCTTGCACTCGTCAGTGCCTTTAAGGAGCGGTTGCGAGAAAAATTGGTATTTAAGGCTGATATATACGCTGCTGGTTTCCTGCTACTGGGGCTTTATGATGTTATTACGCTTAAATTTAACGTTGTTCCTAGCCTATATTTTCCTGCTCCTGAGCGAATTATCGGCGTATTTGCCGAAGACTGGTTATTCTTGTTGCAATGCCTTGCGTATTCAATGCGTCTGCTCTTGGGTGGGTTCTTTTTAGGTACATTTCTAGGCGTCCTCACAGGCACGCTCATCGGCTGGAGCCAGCGAATCAACTACTGGGTTATGCCATTTATACGTATGGTGGGACCTATCCCCTCTACGGCGTGGATACCTATTGCGTTGGTGGTATTCTTGAAACCTACTAGCGCATCGCTGTTCCTGATTGCGCTTGGAGTGTGGTTCCCTACAACAGTCCTCACAAGCTCTGGCATTATGAACGTGCGCAAGAGCTATTTTGAAGTCGCAAGCACACTCGGTGCCAGCACGCTCCGCAGTATATTTACGGTTGCGCTACCTGCTGCTGCTCCTAGTATATTTGCGGGGATATTCAACGGTACGTCAGCTTGCTTTTTAACGCTGATGGCTGCTGAGATGATTGGTTGCAAGTTCGGTATCGGCTGGTATATTAACTGGCAACGCGAAGTGCTTGCTTATGCAAACGTCTATGCATGTCTGATAGTTATAGCTGTGACGTTCTCATTCCTAATAGGTATGCAGTTCAATATCCGCAATAAGATTTTGAGCTGGCAAAAAGGAACTATCAGATGGTAGGCGTTATTGATGTTCTGAAAGTTCGCAAAGTATTCCTGCAGAGCGACGGGAGCGAGTTCACCGTTCTAAATGACGTAGAGCTTCGCTTTGATAGCGGAGAGTTTGTGTCGCTGATAGGACCATCGGGCTGTGGCAAGTCAACGCTACTGCGAATTATTGCTGGGTTAGAACATGCAGACAGCGGCACTATTAGCTTAGACGGCGAACCGATTACCACACCCGGTTCTGAACGTGGCTTGGTATTCCAAGACCCAACGTTATTCCCGTGGATGACTATCCAAGAAAATATCGCTTACGGATTGCGGGCACGTGGCATATATGACCAAGAAAAAGACTCTATTCCTGACTTTTTCCACCTTGTAGGGTTAGAAGGCTTTGAGAGTGCCTATCCGCACCACTTATCAGGCGGTATGGCGCAACGTGCTGCCATTGCCCGTGTGCTAGTCAACAGACCAAAAGTGTTGCTGCTGGACGAACCACTCGGCGCACTGGACGCATTTACTCGTATGAATATGCAGGACGAGATATTAAAGATATGGCAACAACAGAAGATGACAACTATTTTGGTCACCCACGATGTAGATGAGGCTATATATATGGCTAATAAGGTCATAGTGATGTCTGCACGCCCTGCCAAGATAGAAAAGATTATTGATGTGGGTATCCCTAGACCGCGCAGGCGAGATAGCACAGAGTTTTTGCGACTGAGGGCAGATATTTTAGGCACGCTACACTTTGCGGGCGGGGCACAAGAAAGTGAGCTGTTTGAGCGCGGTCTTGGTGTGTGAGATAAATCGGTGTGTAATTTTCATAGGAGGCTATATATGAAAAAATTAAGTGTCATTGTATCGCTATTGCTGTTGTGCGCTAGTGCTGTGTTTGCAGCACCTGCACCAGCAAAGGGTGCAGCTAAGGGCGACTACGTCCTGAAGATAGGCTATGCAGTTCAAGGCGGACTTTGTGAAGCTCCTTTCTATATCGCTATAGCTAAGGGCTTTTATGAGGAAGAAGGACTGAAGTATGAATGGGTTAATGTGGAGCCTGGCACGGCTATGAACCTGCTAACCACCGGTCAAATTGACGTAGTAAATAACTTGCTTGCTACGTTGATTGCGCCACTAGCTAACGGGTTGGACGTGAAAATCCCGCTTGCTTTGCACACTGGTTGCGTAAAGCTACTTGTTAAGCCTAATTCGCCTATCAAATCAGCGGCTGATTTAGCACCTGTTAACGGCAAGAAAAAGAAAATCGGCGTTGCTAGCATGAATGCCAGCACGCGCGTGATTCCTGCCCGCGTCATTGCTAAGCTGGGTATTAACCCTGATACCGATGTAGAATGGGTAATCTATCCTAACGCTGAACTGCCACTTGCACTTGAAAAGGGACTAGTTGACGCTATCGGTTCTGGCGACCCTGCTGCAACGATAATTGAATCGCAAGGCAAAGCCCGTGTTGTTATTAACAATGCTGATGGTGAACTAGCTCACGAATTTTGCTGCGTGACTCCAGTGCGCTCAAAGACTCTAAAAGACCACCCAGAAGAAGTGGCTAAGTTCCTGCGCGCACTACAAAAGGCAGCTAAATGGGTTCAAGAGCACCCAGATGAAACTACGCAAATACTCTATGAAAAGAAGTATATTGCGGGCGACCCTAAACTAAACGCTAAAGTTCTAAAAACCTATAGCTATAAGGCATCAGTTTCAGAGGCTAAAACAGCGATAGAACGCAATGTTCGCGACCTGCAAAGTATCGGTATGCTAAAGAAAGACGTTGACGTAAAGAAACTTGTCAACAATACATACTATGCAGTGCCAGGTGTGCCAGATTCATTGTTCGGAAAAGGTTCTAAATAAACACTAGAGCGACGTGACTGTGCTCTCCCCAGCCATTCCAGCCTTAATGGGGTGATGGGGAGGGCACAGCTTTATACAAATTTATATTGACAGCGGAATAAATATTATTTTACAATGCCCTGTTCTACTAATTTTAGGAGCACTTGATGCAACGTCACTATAACACACACACACACACACACACACAGCAAGAACCGTGCCAATCTGAGCGCAGACAGAGACTAACCAATGCCCTAATTTATGCGGCAGTGTTTGCCGTCATATTTGTGCCGCTAGCTATGCTGACCACCTACTGGCAGTTTTCCGATTCGTTCAAGGCAACTTACTTTATGGTGTTAACTCATAAAATATCCTTTGCAATAGAGTTGTTTGTGGGCTTTTCAGTCTTATTCTTTATATCTAAAACCAAGAAAACAGCTTTTGCGGTAATCTCGGCTATATGTCTGTTGCAGTTATTAGAGGGTGGCTTACTCTCGCTAGGGCTACCAGAGCTTGACGGGAATACTGCAGCATATAATTCGCTACCTAGAAAGGTGCTTGATAGTCTGCTGTGGCTGTCTGTTATCGCAACATTTGTCTTATGCAGGGACAAAATATATAAAAACAGTAAATATATGCTTCTTGGTTTATCAATATATGCGGTAGTCTGCACTGCTGATGCGTATCGCTCAACATTAAACAAATCAAATAACTTTGATATTGGAAATGTGCAATGTGAGGCTTTATGGAAACAGCTCACATTAAATGAACAAAACAATGTCTTAATGTTGTTGCTAGATGCCACATCAGCAGAGGTAGTAAAAGATGTGTTCGGCGAGCATCCAGAACTAGCCGCAAAGTATAACGGATTTATCAATTTCACAAACAATCTAATGACAGGTGGTGGCACAACGGAAGCAATTCCTTCTATTATGACTGGATTATACTATGATACTCCACAGCTTGCAGAACATATAAATCGCATTGTGAACGCAGATTCGTCTCTACTCAACTATTTTGACAAACGAAAGTATAAAGTTGTGTTTTCTAGCATGATTGGTGTATGTCTTCAAAATATTGGCGAGTTGCAACAAGAAGAACCGTCGTTGCATACGCATGGATTTATGAGGATTAGAATTGATAGGATAGCGAGGTTAATGCGGGCACCATATATATTCAAGAGACAAATACTTATAGACGCACCATCTACAGGTAGGGGGCACTGGTCTTTTGATAACGTGTCTTACGTATATCCGCAAGATTCACGGCTAGATATGACTCGTCATTATCTAGAGGTTAATGCTGTTTCAGACATTCCAACGTTTCAGTACGTTCACTTTATGGGCGGGCACAGTCCCCTCATCGCTAATGATGACTGCTCGGCAGATATGAAACGACATAAAGACGGCAATTATTCCAACTATTATACACAGGTCTATTGTTCGCTGAAAGGAACAGCGGACATATTGCAGGTGCTAAAAGATAAAGGTGTGTATGATAACTCTACCCTAGTGTTGCTTGGTGACCATGGCTCTATAAATAAGCCAAATCGCACTCAAAAACTGGGCGACTTCTACTCTTCGCCTGTAACCCCTTTCCTTATGCTCAAGCCTAGAGGTAACAAGTCGCCTCTCAGAAACGATAGGACGCCAACTAGCAATATTATGGTGAACACGTTCCTAAAGAAATACGCTGATAGTGGCTACTCTATGGCAGAACGGGATATAGTTAAACTGCTACACCAAGATGTTCGCAAAACCGTGACTCGTGATGAACACTCTCATAGTTTTGAATCAAGTTTTGTTGATACTAACTACAAGCTACTTAATTCACAGAAAACTATTTTTGACCGCACTGCTTGGGCGGCATCATTAAAACCTGTTCGTGCCAACTACCGATATGTGCTCACTCGTCTTACTGAAGTCCCAGATTTAATGTATGACAGTGAAATTTATTGGACAGCATACAATATAAAAGACAACTCAACTCTTACCTTTAGAGTGCCAAAGAAAGAAGAATATTATACCCTAACCATTGAAATTGGACTTTCTCATATTCCTAATAGCGCAGAAACGCCAAGCGGCTTATCGTTATCGGCTTTTGCTGGCGACTACTCTGTAAGCAAAGCATACCCAGCATCTCCCAAAGATATTGTTTTAACTATTCCCGTTCGTTCAGACAATACAGGGCTTGTGAACGTGCGACTATCAAATGACACTAACAGGCTGATGTATTTGTCAACTATGGAACTTGAATATTAGAGGTTAAAAGAACAGGCGGGCAAATTGCCCGCCTGTTCTTAATATTTAATAGCAAAACTTTTTATATTACTGACTCAACGATTGCCTTGAAGTCGTCAAAGTTGCCGATAGCAAGCTCTGATAGTGACTTGCGGTCAATATCTACATTCTTTTTCTTCATTCCGCCAATCAACCTAGAATAAGATGTATCACACATCTTAGCCGCAGCAGATATCCGCACTATCCACAGCTTGCGCATATCGCGCTTTTTCGCCCGCCTGTCACGGTAGGCATAAGCCAGCGCGCGCTCCGCAAACGGACGCGCTATATTATAAACGTTCTTAGCACGTCCCCTGAAACCCTTGGCAAGGGCTAATATCTTATTTCTTCTCCTACGGGTTTTATACCCGCCTTTAGCTCTAGGCACAGTAGTCCTCCTTAATCGTTACAACTAACATTATGCATAGGGTAGCATCTTTCTAATAGTTCTAGCCATGATGCCGTCTGCCACACCAGTTTTGCGCAGGGAGCGTTTACGCTTGGCAGACTTAGTCACTAGTATGTGTCTCCTGCCTTTCCTAGCAAACAATGCCTTCCCGTTGGCAGTTATCTTGAAACGCTTTTTCGCACCCTTATGCGTCTTTACTTTTGGTTGTTTCTCCGCCATCACCTTTACTCCTTTTATTCTCAATCGTTTGCCTCGGTGTCACAACTATATTATGCTGCCTGCCGAGCAATTCAGGCTTCTTCTCAGGTGTAGCTATATCATCCACATCTTTTACTATGCGGGCAAGCAACTCTAACCCGTGATTCTGAAAAATTATCTCACGCCCTTTGTAACGTATCACAAGCTTTACCTTATCGCCATCCTCCAAAAACCTGCGCAGATGTTTCAGTTTAACCTGATAGTCATGCTCCTCAATCTTCGGGCGATATTTTAGTTCTTTTATATCAACCTGACTCTGTCGCTGCTTCTTACGCATCTCCTTGTCGCGCTTAGTCTTCTCAAACCTATATTTGCTATACTCAACTATACGGCAAACAGGCGGTTTAGCCATAGCGGAAAGCTCTAACAAATCAAGCCCTTTCTCACGAGCTATGATAAGCGCATCTGCCAACGAAACAACACCATGCTGAGAACCATCGTCTAATACAAGACGCACCTCGCTGTGCGGTATATCTTCGTTTATCCTATCCTTTTCAACTGTGGGCTGAGCTATACATTACCTCCATAAATCCAGCGTTTTTGTAGCGTCAAGAACGCCTAGTATATCAATATATTTCAAAAAATCAAGAGAATTTTTATTTTCTCCGTTTCTCAACCTAATAGACACGTTATTCGCCTCTTGCTCCGATTTGCCGACAATCACCATATGCGGCACTTTCATCAGCTGAGCCTCGCGAATCTTAAAGTTTATCTTCTCATTGCGCAAATCAGTCTCTATCCTGAAACCTTTTAGTTTTAGCTCATTAGCAATTTTCTTCGCGTATTCAGCTTGACCGTCTGTAATATTCATCACACGCACCTGCTCAGGTGCCAGCCAGAACGGGAATGCGCCTGTAAAGTGCTCTATAAGCACGCCGATAAATCTATCAATAGAGCCTAATATCGTCCTGTGCAACATAACGGGGCGTTTTTTCGCGCCATCTTCCGCTATATACGATATATCAAAGCGTTCAGGCAGGTTAAAATCGCACTGGATAGTAGAACACTGCCACGTCCTGCCGATAGCATCCTTTAACAATACATCTATCTTAGGTCCATAGAATGCACCATCCCCCTCGTTGATAGTATATGGCAAGCTACGTTTATCCATTGCGCTGATGAGTATCTTGGTCGCCAAATCCCATATTTCAGGGGTGCCAACGTATTTTTCTGGTCTGGTAGCAACTGCATGCGTGAACTCAAATCCGAACATAGTAAAAATGTCTTTAATCAGGTCTAGTATGCCGCCAATCTCTTCTTCAAGTTGGTCTTCACGGCAGAATAGGTGGGCATCGTCCTGCGTGAACGCCCGCACACGCATTAGCCCATGCAGAGCACCCGATTTCTCATGTCTATGAACGTGCCCCAACTCAAACATACGAATAGGTAGGTCGCGATAGCTGCGTAGTTCCGATTTATACATTGCTATATGGTTGACACAGTTCATTGGCTTAATACCGAACGCTGTGTTGTCAACTTCTGTAAAATACATGTTTTCGCGGTAGTTGTCGTAGTGCCCCGAACGCACCCATACGTCCTTTTTTAGCAACACCGGACCATAGACCACCTTGTAATCGCGCCGCAGATGCTCATGTCGCTCGTATTCCTCTAACGTAGCACGCAACTGACCGCCACGTGGCAGATATAGCGGGAAACCCGCACCAATCTCATCATCAAACATAAACAAGCCTAGTTGCTTGCCTAGTTTGCGGTGGTCGCGCCGCTTTGCCTCCTCAAGCATATTCAGATAAGCATCTAAATCTTCTTTCTTGAAAAATGCAGTGCCGTATATGCGTTGCAACATTTTGTTCTTTTCATCACCGCGCCAGTATGCGCCCGCAACTGATAGTAGCTTAAAATGCTTAATTTTGCCCGTTGAAGGCACATGCGGTCCGCGGCAGAGGTCAGTGAACGCCCCCTGCGTGTATAGAGACACGCTTTCAGTGCCGAAATCTCTCGCTAAATCCTCTATAAGCTCTACCTTAAAATTTTCTTCCAGCTTAGCAAACTTCGCCACAGCATCCTTTATAGGGACTTCACTGCGAACAAGCTTGTCGTCTTGGGTAGCAAGACGCACCATCTCCGCTTCAACTTTTTCTAAATCTTCAGGAGAGAATGCACCGTTGTAGTCAAAATCGTAATAAAAGCCGTCATTTATAACGGGACCAATTGTAACCTTTGCGTCCTTAAAGATATTCTGAACGGCATTTGCCATTAAGTGTGCAGTGGAGTGACGCAATATATCCAATGCGTCTGCATCAGGTTCTGCTATTATACGCACTTTGTCGCCACTCTTTAATACAGCAGACAGGTCGCGCTTTTCGCTATTCACCTCTGCGGCGATAGCCTTTTGTGCTAACCTTTTTGATATGGTTTCCGCCAAGACGTAAGCCGTAGCCCCGTCTGTCAGTTCAATATTTTTTCCGTCTGGAAGTATTATATTTACCATAGTAGTTCACTCCTTCAACGTTATTTATCGGTTTTTATGCCCAGCGGAATTGCAGGGTCAACTGCAACACCTTGCACATACAGGTGCAAGTGCAGGTGCGGTCCAGTCACCCTGCCAGTCGCGCCTACCAGTCCAACCACGTCGCCAGTTTTTAGTTTATCGCCCTTTTTTACAAGGAGTTTTGACTGGTGCATATATACCGTCATCACGCCCAAACCATGGTCAACAAATACGCACCTACCGCTGTAAAAGAAGTCTGCCGTCAACACAACCGTGCCATCCATTACTGCGTGAATCTCATCACCCTGCTTTGCCCTGAAATCAAGCCCAGAATGAATGCTGTTAGGTTTGCCATTGAATACGCGCCTTATGCCGTAGCCGTCTGATATATCCCCCTGCACTGGGCGTGCAAATGGAATAGTCCACAGCTTATCGGTGCTGAACGTTTTAATAGCCTTGCCAGCAAGCACACGCTCTTTAGCCGCGCGCTCCCTGTTTTCTTTGCTAACTTTAATAAACTTTGGGTCAACAGTTAACTCCTCATGCTCGTATTCTCTATCAGCTACATCTATATCCAGCGAACCTGATAATTTTCTGCCGTCAGTTTTTCCCGACACCTCCAAAGTGAACTTTCCATGTTCATCATACCTAGCGGGCAACAGAAATTCTGCGCTAGACTCGCCATTATCAGCTACAATGGCTGGAATATCGCGCTCAATTCCCTGCCATTTGATATGAAAGCTCTCCACTGTGATGTTGCTATTCACAGATACGAAAAATGGCTGTCCGCGTGCAGGCAGGCTAGGCACGCTGATGTCAAGCCCGCTAGCCGCAAACGTCCGCATTAGTATGCCCAGAATAAAGGCAATAGCAAATAATATTATAATCCGTTTCAATATAGCTCCTAAATAATCATTTAATTCTAAATATGCCCTTGATACGATTTGAACGTACGACCTCTGGATTAGGAATCCATTGCTCTATCCACCTGAGCTACAAGGGCTTGCGTATCTGAGGTGGCAGTATCACATAAAGTTTAGGGCTTGTCAATTGCAAACTTTATTGCCGCCTTAGCGAGCGCAAGAGTAGCGTCAATTATTTAGGGTAGTCTCTTTATTTTTCCACGTGTAATACCAGTTTTCTAAATTCCAGACTTTGCCTAACGCAAGTTCAATAGCAACAAACACCTTGCCTTTAGCTGTGATGACGTATTCGCCATCAGCAGTCTTTTCAATGAGGTTTCTGCCCGCAAGTTCGCGGTAGCGAAAGCGGTCGTAAAACTCCTCGTTGCTCAACATCTTATCTACATCGCCTTTTAATACTTTGCCACCATTATCAGCCGCGTGGAATAACATATTATAGGTCAACGAACGTTCTATATTCCACGCCGTGAACCACGAAAATGTCGCAAACGAAAAGGTATATACTAGAAATATTAAGATTGCTATGAAGTGGGTACAACCACGCATCTTTTTTAAGAATAATACCCCACCCGCAGCACCAACAAGCGCAGAGACTATGAGAGACGATGCAAGCACGGTAAGTGGCAACATAAAGGCAAAACGCCACAACACTATTAAGGTTAATGTAAGAGCTAGTGTGGCTTTTGTAAAAAACCAAAGCTGATAGGAAAAAGACACATTCATCTGAAAATCCCCCATTAAATCATGATATGGGGTGCACTAATGCACCCCCAACTAAATACAGAATATCTTACAGATAGATGATTTGTGCTAACACATAACCAACTACGCAAGACGTAAATACGCCTATCAAACCAGGTAGTATGAAACTATGGTTGATAACAAACTTGCCTATATGCGTAGTGCCACTGCGGTCAAACTGAATAGCAGCAAGGTCACTCGGATACGTAGGCAGTATGTAGTAGCCGTAGCAAGCTGCGGCAAACGCTATAATAGTCCCAACAGGAACACCTATAGATAATGCCAACGGCACAAATGCCGATATAGCAGCTGCCTGTGAATTAACGAACTTAGACACTACCAGTAGCATAACCGCATAAGTCCACGGGTGTGCCTTTATGATTTCGCCAAGCGTTGACTTCATCATTGGGATATGTGAAGAGAACATTGACTCTGCCATCCACGATATGCCGAACACGGCAACAAGTGCTATCATACCGCTACGGAATACTTCATTCTTAGAAATCTTGTTGGCGTCTACCTTAGTGAATATTATAATCAGCGCACCAGCAAGTAGCATAAACATTTGAATAACAGCAACCATACCCATCTTCGCCATCTTGCCGTTAGCACCCGCCCATTCAGGACGGAAACCCGTAATGCCAACTACACCGACTATAGCAATAACGGCTAAGAATATCCACATCGCTAGCCAGTAGCTAGATGGCAACACTTTATCTAACAGCGTAGTGCCTTCACCATACACATACTTCTTTACTTCAGGGTCCTTTATACGTTCTTGGAACTCTTCGTCCTTATCAAGGTCTTTGCCACGAAACCAGCTAAACGCACCTATAGCAAGCACACCGCAGAGCGATGACGGGAACGTTACGGCAAGCAAACTCCAGTGACTGCTGAAACCAGCAGGAGCATTGCCCGAGCTTAATATGAACGTAGCCAGAGATACGACAGCTACTGAAACCGGACTTGCGATAATACCCATCTGTGCCGATACGGTTGTTGCAGCCATAGGACGCTCTGGACGTATGCCATTATTTATAGCTACGTCGTAGACGATAGGCAGTAGCGTATAGACCACGTGCCCAGTGCCACACAGGAAAGTTAGCACAAAGGCGCACAGTGGAGCTACTATGCTGACAAAACGCGGATTCCAACGCAAAAAGCGTTCAGCTATCTGCAGCATTACGTCTAGCCCACCAGCCGCTTGCAGTGTTGCGCTGGCAACAACAACCGCTAGGATTGTAAATATAACATCCGTAGCAGGAGTGCCCGGTTTTACGTGAAATACAAAGGCTAAAACTACCAGCCCTATGCCACCAAGCAAACCTAGCGCAATGCCACCTTTGCGTGCACCGTAAAATAAGCAGGCGATAACTAGGATAACTTGAACTAACAACTGAGTTCCTTCGCTCATACTGGTGAAAAATGAGATACCATTCATATCGCACACCTCCAAAAGTATAATAAAACTATCGCATTATACAAAATTTGTCAAACGAGCAGGTAAATTATTGCCCATAGCTTACGTGTGCCAATGCTATCTCTAAAGTTTTTGTGCTGGCAAGCCGATATTGATTGTGGGTAATAGTTGCACAAGGTGGTAAAATTGGGTAAGATAGATATACTGTTTTATGGGTTAGGCTTGTTCTGCTACCTCTCTATAATGATTTCGCTTAGAGACCAATCAGAGAAGCTAGCCGAGTATGAAGAATACTTCAAAAAGAGAGCTATTTATGCTGACCGTTTGGTAGAGCAACGACGCAGGGAGGCTGAGGCGCGCAATGTGGCATCGCGCAAATCCAAGAATAGACTTAGTGCTTTCTCTAAAGAAAATGCAGCCGAAGCAGCAAATGGTGAGGCGACCAATGAGGTTGCCCCTGATGATACGACTGGCAACTCTGAATTGTAAGGGCGGTATGATAGATGGGACAAATGTTTCAACGCGTAAAGGGATTTCAAGATATACTGGGTGACGACTGCTTATACTGGCAATACGCAGAAGATACTATCAAAGCCATATTCAAACAATACTCTATATCAGAAGTTCGTCTGCCTGTGCTAGAGAGGACAGAAGTTTTTAATCGTGGCATAGGTGGCACAACAGATATTGTAGAAAAAGAGATGTTCACTATGGACGACTCCTCTGGTGGTGGCACTCTCTCGCTACGTCCGGAAGCTACGGCGGGCATTGTCCGTGCGTATATTGAAAATGGGCTATATAACCCGCCAATTTTGCATAGATTTTACTGCATAGGTCCGATGTTTCGTAAAGAGAATCCACAAAAAGGACGGTTTAGGCAGTTTGTGCAGGGTGATGTAGAGTTTCTAGGCTCGTCCTCTCCACTCACAGACGCTGATATTATCGGAATGTTGATGAGCTACTTTGATAAGCTAGGGCTTGGCAAGTTTGTCAAGCTTGAGTTAAATAGCGTGGGTTGCCCTAAATGCCGTCCATCATATCAAAAAAAACTGATAGATTATTTTAATGGACACGCTGGAGAGATGTGTGAAGACTGCAACAGGCGACTAGAGCGCAACCCCTTGCGTGTGCTTGACTGCAAGCAACAAAAGTGCAGGGAGTTTATAAAAAATGCTCCAATAATGCTTGATGAACTATGTGATGAATGCAAGGAACATTTTGACAATGTTCAGTATTATTTAGGCTTGCTGAACGTTCCGTTTGTTATAAACCCGCTAATGGTGCGCGGACTAGACTACTACGTCCGCACAGCTTTTGAGGTTGTGACCGATAAGCTAGGGGCAGCTAGTGCTGTGGGTGGCGGTGGCAGGTATGATGGACTGGTTGAGACGCTTGGCGGTCCTAGCACGCCTGGGATAGGCTTTGCTATCGGTATGGATAGAGTAGTCGCTCTGTTAAAGGAAGTTAGCACAGTGGAGAAGTTGCAACCGCTGGTATATGTAGTAACATTTGGAGATAAGAGCCTAGAAGAGGGACTGAAAGTTTTAACACGCTTGCGCTCACTGGGTATTGTGGCTGAAATAGACTACGCTCAAAAAGGGTTAAAAAATCAGATGAAAAAAGCTGACCGTAGCGGGGCAAAGTATGCTATCATAATGGGCGAGGACGAGTTGGCACGCGGTGTGGTATCCGTCCGAACTATGGCAAACTCCTCACAGGAGGAGATGAGTCTTGAAAACTTTTATAAATTGATTAAGGAGTAATTGAACTATGCTGTCAAATATGGACGACTGGAGGCGCACGCATTCGTGTAATGCACTTTCGCTAAAGAACGTGGGCACAAGCGTATTGCTCATGGGCTGGGTTCACCGTCGCCGCGACCACGGGGGCGTTATATTTGTGGATTTGCGCGATAGAGAGGGCATTACGCAAGTAGTGTTCAATGAGGCAGCACCTGAGGCGCAAAAGACAGCCGACCAGTTGCGCAGTGAATATGTTATAGCTATTAAAGGCACGGTTCGGGCGCGTCCAGACGGGATGAAAAATGAAACGCTTGCCACAGGCGAGATAGACGTGTTGGCTGATGATATACGCATATTGAATACTGCACTTACACCGCCGTTTATGCTGGACGAATATAATCAAACATCTGAGGATGTGCGGCTTAGATACCGCTATATTGACCTGCGTCGCCCGCAACTGCAAAAAAATATTATATTGCGGCACGAACTAACTAGGAGCATTAGAGAATATTTTTATGCTAACGGTTTTTTAGATATAGAAACGCCATTTCTTACTGTATCAACGCCTGAGGGAGCTAGAGACTATCTTGTGCCTAGCCGTGTAAATCCGGGCAAGTTTTACGCCCTACCCCAATCGCCACAACAATTTAAGCAGCTTTTAATGATGAGCGGATTTGAAAAATATTTTCAGATTGTCCGTTGCTTTAGGGATGAAGATTTGCGAGCAGACAGGCAACCTGAGTTCACTCAACTGGACGTGGAGATGAGTTTCATAGACAGGGTTGATATTATTGAGTTGATAGAGGGTTTAATAGTAAAGCTGTTTAAGGATATAAAAGGGGTTGCTCTATCCCGCCCATTCCCTACTATGACTTACGCAGATGCTATGGAACGATATGGACATGATGCGCCTGACACCCGTTTTGAAATGTATCTAAAGACTATCAATCATCTAGTTGCTGATTGTGGCTTTGCCGTGTTTGCCGAAGCTGCTAAGGGGGATGAAAGCACGGTTAAGGCGGTGAACGCTAAAGGGGCGGGGCTGAAATTTACCCGTAAAGATTTAGACGGATTGGCTAGCTTTGTGGAAACGCTTGGAGCAAAGGGGCTAGCATATATTAAGATAAACAATGACGGCTTGCAGTCCCCTATTATCAAGTTTTTAGGTGATGAATTGACGAAAAAAATTGTGGCAGAGATGGATGGACAGGCTGGAGATATAATATTCTTTGGTGCGGGCGATACGCACACCGTGAACCTGTCGCTATCTAAACTACGTATAAAGATGGCTGATATGCTAGGGCTTATAAAACCCGAACATTTTGCCCTCACGTGGGTATTAGACTTTCCGTTGTTAGAATGGAACGAGGATGAAAAGCGTTATGTGGCTGTCCACCACCCATTTACCGCGCCTATGGACGAAGACGTGCCACTCTTGTCTAGTGCACCCAAGAAAGCTCGTGCCAAAGCCTATGACCTAGTGCTGAATGGTAGTGAGATAGGTGGTGGCAGTATACGTATACACAGAAGTGACGTGCAGAAATCTATGTTTGAACTGATGGGGTTCAAAGATGAGGAGTTAAAACGCAGATTCGGCTATTTTGTAGATGCACTCAAATACGGCACCCCGCCACACGGCGGGATAGCTTTCGGTATAGACCGCGTTGCGGCGATATTTGCGGGGGCAGATTCAATCAGGGACGTTATAGCATTCCCGAAAACACAGAAAGCCACTGATATGATGTGCGATGCACCTAACATCGTGGACGACAAACAGCTACGTGAACTACACATAAAGACAAGTGTTATAAGTTAGTGCTTGACAAAATATAGGTTTTATGTATAATATGTTAGGTAGGTTTCAGGTGGCACTGCTCATTTCATTATTGGTTGCTGGTTTTGCGGGCATTGCTTCCGCTGACGATATGACGACTCTGAGCGAGATTGAATATGCAATTGAGCATAAGTATAGCGATGGTTGCGGTAAAAGGTTGTTTAATGAACTTATTGCTGATATTGCTAATGCTAGGGCGTTGTTTGCAGATAAGAAATATAGCAAAGCTAATAACGCCACTAATGACGTTTCTGCTCGCTACGATGAGTTGCTTGCCAAATATTTTGTTGCGGCGGGCAAGCGTGGCGGACTGATAGATAGGATATCTGTGGCGGTGGCAAACGCTACGGATGGCAGAAATGGGCAGGATATACAAAAGGCGAACATACTAGCAAGCGAAGCAAGAGTGTTGCTAGATGGGTGCGATATACTGGCTGCTACGATTAAGATTGAAGAGTTAGAAAAAGGAGCGAGTAAATGAAAAATAAAATAATGCTCAAACTGATGTATAAGTCATTGTTGCTTGCTGTTGTAATGCTGTTTGCGTTATCAGGTTGCGGGGATGAGCCTTCTACCGCTAGTTCGTCTAGGGGAAAGACTCCAAAAGGTGCGTGTGCAGATGTAGCTTTCAAAGATAGTCGCGCTACGCAGACGGCGGCAGATGAATTGCGCGCAAAGGGTGATACAGCTGGTGCGGCTAAGCTGGACACTACATATAGGAAACAATATAGTGCTGATATGAAACGCTACGATAACCTAAAGGGTGTTAACGACAAATATTCTGCCACCCT
>NZ_BAAIHG010000004.1:0-44722 GCF_054655775.1 Candidatus Termitispirillum reticulitermitis
CCTTTAGGTCTTCATTTATGTATATTACATCAGCAGGTAGACTGACCGTGCGAAAAGCACAGCCAAATTGCAATAACACCACAAAAATCAATAAATATCGTTTGAACACAAATACTCCTTTAGGTTAGTCCATATCAAAATTGCCCAGTAGTCATTCTTAACCTCATACTTGCTTAACGTGTTAATACTGCCTGTAGCTCCTAACAAAAATTCTACCACTATCCGAATTTATAAAATCTATCATCCTCATGCTTATTGGCGGTATTGGCTGATTGTTCTTAGTTATACCCTCTATCGTAAAAACGGCTTGATGTCTATCCGCACAAGACATTGGGAAATAATATTCCAGCTCAGTGACATAGGATTTTACCATAAAAATCTTATTAATTAGCCCTATATCCTTATCCGCTACAAGCTTGCCTTCAATCTTTGTGCCACCCTCTAGCGTAATATATGACGTAGCCTTACTGCCATCATACTCACTGAACAACTTTACCTTTATTAACCTATTGTCGCTAAATTGGCATTTTCCCCCAGTACCTACATCAAGAAAAGCAACTCCTAAAGGTAAACGAAAATTAAAAAAAAAATTCTTGGTAGAAATATTTATATCAGAAAGTTTATCCGGTCCCTGTCTAAACGTCACCCCGTTAATTGAAAATCCACTTCTCGTTTGAATTCCGGCTGTAACAGATACTCCGTCAATTTCATTTTCTATACTCACGGATTCACTAGACGCACCACAGCCAGAAAGCGCAGTAGTTACCAAAACTACTGCAACAAAGCGTCCGCAAACATGTTTTAGCATACTATTTGTCCTCATTAGGTTAGTCCATACCAAATGCCTCATCAGGTAGTAAATCAGCAGCAAATACAGGATAAATAGGATAAAATATGAAGTTGGCAATTAAATAACAAGTTAAAAGCCTATACGCAAATGAACGCATGCTAAAACGCCCATAAATACATAGCCTAGACCCACGCATAAACTAAACCCCTCCAACCAGTTTGGATAAGATATATATACTGCTCATATCCTACGATAGACACCTTTATACCCGTATCGTGATAACGTGTCAAGGGTAATTTTTAGAATGTAATTCCACAAGTTAAAATGCCCCTCATATATTTTTTATACGGAAAAACAGCATACCTTTAACACCTAAATAGGGGCATTTTAACTGTGGCATTACACATAAAAATAGCTATGCGTTTCATATTTGTATGCTCTTCATTTTTGATGTCCTTGAATGATAGCTCATAATATTAGACTTGTTCAAGTTAAACATTCATTTTTCCGGAGGCACGTTGACAAACATTCTTTTATTGTTTAGTATAAAAAGATTGGTATGCCTAAAAGACAAGATGTTAAGAAAGTGATGGTAATAGGCTCTGGTCCTATCGTGATAGGGCAAGCAGCCGAATTTGACTATGCAGGGACGCAAGCCTGTCGTGCTCTCAGGGAAGAGGGGGTGCAGGTGGTGCTTGTCAACAGCAACCCTGCTACCATTATGACCGATAAAGACATCGCAGACCGCGTATATATTGAACCTTTAACGCCAAATTTCTTGGAAACTATTATTGAAATGGAAAGACCTGATGGATTGCTCGCTACGCTCGGCGGACAGACAGGCTTAAATATGGCTGTTGAGCTGTCAAAGCGTGGCACGCTTGATAAATATGGCGTTAAGTTGCTAGGCACCCCTATAGAGAGTATTCAGAAGGCTGAAGACAGAGAATTATTTAAGAAAACAATGCAAGAGATAGGGGAGCCTATCCCCGTCAGCACGATAGTCAGTAGCATTGAGGAAGCACTCAAGTTTGCAGCTAATGTGGGTTTTCCGCTGATTGTGCGCCCAGCATATACGCTCGGTGGCACTGGCGGTGGGATAGCGACAAACGAGCAAGAACTTGAAACTATTGCCAATATGGGCTTAAAGTATAGTATCATAGGACAAGCACTTATAGAGCGTAGCGTTGCAGGCTGGAAAGAGATAGAATACGAGGTTATACGGGATGCCACAGACAACTGCGTAACTATATGCAGTATGGAAAATATAGACCCTGTGGGTGTCCACACTGGCGACAGCATAGTGGTGGCACCTGCGCAGACGTTGTCAGACAAAGAGCTTATGATGTTGAGGAGTGCATCTATTCGTATTATCCGTGCGCTGGGGGTAGAGGGTGGTTGTAATGTTCAGTATGCGCTAGATACCCTTTCAGACCAATATTACGTTATAGAGGTCAACCCACGCGTAAGCCGTTCATCAGCGTTAGCATCAAAAGCTACGGGCTATCCCATAGCTAAGGTTGCCGCTAAAATAGCTATCGGCTACCATTTAGACGAGATAGAAAATGCTATAACTGGCAAAACAAAGGCAGCGTTTGAGCCTGCGCTTGATTATGTAGTCGTGAAGTTTCCGCGCTGGCCATTTGATAAATTTGACAAAGCCGATAGAACGCTCGGCACGCAGATGAAAGCAACGGGCGAGGTAATGGCGATAGACCGCTCTATAGAGGCGGCGTTGTTGAAGTCTGTCCGCTCGTTAGAGATAGGGACTAATCATATATGGAAACCCGATATTGATTTGCTATCATATAAAGATTTGCGCGTTAAGTTGAAAGAGACTACAGACGAACGTATATTTATAGTTGCAGCTGCTATGCGTGCGGGTATTGATGTGCATGAGGTGCATGCAACTACCCATATAGATGAATTTTTCTTGAATAAAATATCTAATATTATCGCTATGGAAAAACAGCTCTGTGACCACTTTAGTAGCGAGGTTTTGCTCAACGCCAAGAGGATGGGCTTTGCCGATGCGGTTATAGCAAAACTTTCAGGCAGAACTATGCCTGAAATTCGTGCTGAACGGAAAGAGCGGGGGATAATGCCTGTATATAAAATGGTTGATACGTGTGCTGCCGAGTTTGAGGCAAGCACGCCATACTACTACTCTACTTATGAGAGTGAGGATGAAGTGGCTGTGAGCACTAACAGGAAAGCTGTTGTTATAGGTTCAGGTCCGATACGAATAGGGCAGGGGATAGAGTTTGACTATTGTTCAGTTCATTCGGTATGGGCGCTAAAAGAGCTTGGCTATGAAACTATTATCATAAATAATAACCCTGAGACAGTCAGCACGGACTTTGATATTTCGGACAAGCTATACTTTGAGCCGCTTACCGTTGAAGACGTATTGAATGTAGTAGAAAAGGAATCGCCTGATGGCATACTAGTGCAGTTTGGTGGGCAGACCGCTATTAACCTTGCCGCCCCCCTTGATTTGCTAGGAGTGAATATATTAGGCTCAAGCGTAGATAGCATTGATATGGCTGAAGATAGGGAGCGTTTTGATGCAATGCTCACGCAGCTAAACATCCCTCGTCCGAAAGGTTTCACCGTTCACGATATTGATGGGGCTGTAAAGGCTGCAAACAGAGTAGGCTATCCTGTGATGGTGCGTCCGTCTTATGTGTTAGGCGGCAGAGCTATGGAGATAGTTTATGAAGAGGGCGATTTACGGCATTATATGACCAGTGCGATTAGTGCTTCTAAGGAACATCCAGTGTTTGTTGACCACTATATGCGTGGCACTGAGGTTGAAGTTGATGCTATCTGTGATGGGGAGCAGGTTTTAATCCCCGGTATAATGGAGCATATAGAACGGGCGGGCGTTCATTCTGGCGATAGCATAGCGGTCTATCCGCCTATCACGTTAGATAAGAAAGCGATAGATATTATTGTTGACTACACCACCCGTCTTGCACTGAAACTTGAAATAAAGGGTATGTTGAATATTCAGTATGTTGTAGCAAGTGGCGAAGTTTATGTTATAGAGGTGAATCCGCGTTCTAGCAGAACGGTGCCATTTTTGAGCAAAGTAACAGATGTGCCTATGGTGTGTATAGCCACGCAAGTGGCTGTCGGGAAATCATTAAAGGATGTTGGCTATGTTGGCGGATTATTGCCATTTTCCAGCCATTATGCGGTGAAAGCACCTGTATTTTCATTTGCCAAGATGCACAACGTAGATGTGGCACTAGGTCCAGAGATGAAGTCCACAGGCGAAGTGATGGGAACGGACAAGGTGTTTGCCCATGCGTTCTATAAGGCGTGTCAGGCTAGCGGTATCAATATCCCTGCACGTGGTGCTATATTATTTACTATAGCTGATATAGATAAGGATGAGGCACTGCCCGTAGCTAAAGGTTTTGCTGATTTAGGATATGACATTGTGGCGACCGGAGGCACAGCTACATTTTTATCTGGCAACGGCTTGCAAGTGCGGACAGTTCGCAAGGTGAGTGAGGGGGAGCCGAATATTATAGACGAGATAAAGCACGGCGATATAAATATGGTAGTAAATACGCTTACCCAGAAGGCAACCCCTGCGCATGATGGCTTTAAGATACGCCGTGCCGCGGTTGAGCATGCCATCGCCTGTCTTACCTCAATGGATACTGCAAAGGCAATATTGGGGGCAATATCTAGTATGAAAAATGCAAGTATGGGAGTAATTGCATTACAAGACTTGACAAAGCGATAAAATAGCGATATTATCAAAATTCGCGTTATTTATAAGGAGAGTGTGAGTATGAGGGCTGGCGTTCATCCTGACTATAAAGAGATTACTTTTAAGTGTGCATGCGGGGCAGAGGTAAAAACTCGTTCCACCACTGATAGAACTGGTATTGCTATCTGTTCTAGCTGTCACCCGTTCTTTACGGGCAAACAAAAGTTTGTTGACACTGCTGGTCGCGTAGAAAAGTTTATGCGCAAGTATGCAGCTGCTGAAACAGCTAAAAACGCAAAGGAGGCAAAGGTTTCAAAGCCTGCCACTAAGGTTGCTGGTAAGCAGATTGTAGCGGACAAGCCTGTTGCAAAGACAGCAAAATCAGCGGCGAAGCCTGCTACCAAGAGTGCGACAAAGAAGGTTTAATAGTCTCCACAGATGCTTAATGTAGCTATCTTGTCGTGGAGTGGCGGTGAGCTTGTAGCTGCTCTAGCCGCTAAATTGTGCTACTCTGGTGCCTCTATTGCAGAGTTGTCTGATAAAGTTTCGGCATCTGACCAGAAGGGTTTTTTAGGTAAGCTTCGTTCGCTGGGGCATGAGTCTGTTTTTGAGCATGTATCGTTTAGCTTTGGCGTAGAGGGTGTTTCAAGGGTGCTTACGCACCAGCTTGTGCGCCATAGGCTCGCTAGCTATTCTCAGCAGTCGCAACGATATGTGAGGTTTGATAATTTTAGTTACGTTACTCCTCCGTCCATATCGGGCAGTTCATTGGCTCCAAAGTATGATGCTCTTATGAACAGTTTGAACAGTTTTTATAGTGAGCTGGCAAGCTCTGGTATCCCCGCAGAAGATGCGCGCTATGTGTTGCCTAATGCATGCGAGACGAAGATTGTTATCACCATGAATGCGCGTGAGTTGCTGCATTTCTTTAAGTTGCGTTGTTGCAATCGTGCCCAGTGGGAGATACGCGAGCTTGCGATGCAGATGTTAAGGCTAGTAAAGGGTAAGTCGCCTACTATATTTGCATTAGCGGGTCCCGCTTGTGTAGGCGGTGCATGCAGTGAGGGGGGTATGACTTGCGGCAAGGCAGTTGAAGTTCGGGAAGAAGTTAGCAAATTAAATTTAGGGGTAGATAATGGCTGATAAATTTAATGTAATCGTTGTAGGTGGTGGCGTAGCAGGCTGTGTTACGGCACTAATGTTAGCTCGTGAGGGGCTGGAGGTGGTTCTAGTTGAGCGTGGCAACTATTCAGGGGCTAAAAATATGACTGGCGGCAGGCTATATAGCTATAGCCTTGAGCGGGTAATCCCTGATTTTGCTAGTGTTGCTCCCGTTGAAAGGCGCGTTGTGCGTGAGCGTATATCTATGATGACTGAAAAGTCTGCTACAACCATTGAATATTTAAGCGATGCTTTGAAACAGAATGGCAGTGATTCATATACTGTATTGCGTGCATCGTTTGACCGTTGGCTCTGCCAGCAGGCTGAAGCCGCTGGAGCGATGCATATTGCAGGTATGCTTGTGGAAGATTTAATTATAAACGACGGCAAAGTTTGTGGCATAATAGCTGGCGGGGATGAAATACTTGCAGATGTTGTTGTGCTGGCAGATGGAGCGAATTCACAGTTAATGGAACGTGCGGGGTTGCGGACAAAACCGATTAAACCTAGCGAAATAGCTGTTGGGGTAAAAGAGCTTATAGAGCTTGGGGCAAAGACTATAGAGGACAGGTTTAATGTGGCAAGCGGTGAGGGGCTGTCTTGGCTATGTGCCGGCTATCCCTCTGGTGGTAAAATTGGTGGCGGGCTAATCTACACTAACAAGGATAGTATATCAATAGGTGTAGTTGTCACATTATCTGAATTTAATGAGACTGAACTATCTATAAACGATATGCTTGAAAACTTTAAGAGGCACTCCGTTATTGCTCCGCTCATAAACGGAGGAAAGTTGTTGGAGTATTCTGGACATCTAGTAGCTGAGGCGGGCTTTAGTGCGCTGGCGAAGCCGTCTGGTAGTGGCGTGCTTGCTGTTGGGGATGCCGCAGGGTTTGTTATGAATTTGGGTTATACTATACGTGGGATGGACCTTGCTGTTTCATCTGCTATCGCTGCCGCTAAAACAATAGTAGCGGCAAGAGATAATCTATCTGATATCAATGCGCTTGACGGCTATAAGGGTAATTTAGAGGCTGAAGGGGTGCTCGCTGATATGAAACACTATTCAAACTTCCCAAGTTTTATGGAAAATCATCGTATATTTGGCGAATATCCTGAAATGATAGACGGGCTGTTGGCTGATTTATTTGTGATGAATGGCAGCAAGCCGCGTTCGCTGGTTTCAAAGCTCCTTTCTGCTGCAAATAAGGTAGGGGTATTAAATATTGTCGGCGACGCTATAAAGGGGGTTCGGTCATTATGAGTATGACTATTGATGAAAAATTAGGGATAGATAAATTTCATGTGGATGAGGGCTACGCTCATATAGAGGTGAACAAGGGAGCCAGCGAAAGTGATATAAAGCTCCTTACTAGGGCGTGTCCCGCTGGGCTATACAAGTATAGCGAGGGGGTCTTAACGTTTGATTATGCGGGCTGTTTTGAGTGTGGCACGTGCAAGGTGTTATCGGCGGACAGGGTGGTTAAAAAGTGGAGTTTTCCGAAAGGCTCGTTCGGTGTTGAGTATAGACACGGATAAGTGAATGGCTACGGTAGAACTAAACAATATGATAAATTTCTTAAAATTTATGTTGACTATTTCCAAATTTATGCTATTGTAGGTGTGATAAAAATTTGTCTTATTATGTCAACAAGACGGATATAGCAAATATAATACTTCAATTATTATTGTGTTTGGAGGTGTTGTATGAACTTTTCCGTTTCTGGGTTTGGTGGAGGTGCGTCTCCTCTATCGTCACTGTATTCTAGTTATTCTGCCAATAAGTCTCTCAAAGCTTCTGAGGAGTTGCAGGCGTATAACGTAAGCAATTTAGCGCATGCATTGCAGTCGTTAAAACCAGTAGAACCTACTGATAGTGTAAGTCTCTCTGAAACCGTTATGTCTGCCCTTGCAGCGATGGAAAGAAATGAGACAGCTCTGACTTCTACGTCGCAAAGCTTAGTAGATGATATTACGAACACTAGCGAGAGCGTAGGTGCGCTTGACAGTGGGTTAGATGATATCGCTGCTAAGGTAGAAGACATAGGTGAACGCCTTGCTACTGTTGCTGACAAGGAGTTGACTACTGAGGACAGAGAGCAACTGCAAGTTGAGATTGACTCTATAAAGGGCGATATTAACAAAGCGGCTGAGAAGTTATCTAAGCAGATTGAAGCTCAAAGTGGAGTTAAAATATCTCTTGATGCCAAGACGCTTGGTGTTGATGATATTGACGTTCGCTCACCTGAAGCAGCTGAAGAATCAGTAAAGAAGATTGACAGTGCACTTGAGTTGCTATCTAATGCAAAGGAAATCGTTGGCAAAGCTGTTGAGAAGTTGCAAGAACCGGGCAGACTAGCTGATATGTCAAAGAGTATGGCAAATCTAGGTATTGCTACCGGCGCATTGAGAGACGTTCAACGCTCACTTGATAATGCAGTGGCTGAACGCTCCGAAGTGGAGCTTGTTGAAGAGCTAGGTGAGGATGCTATCGCACCAGTTGCATCTGTGCGTAGCAACAATGTCCCGCAGCCACAACAAATGCCCGCATACATAGCATCAGCTGTGATGAATGCATATAAAAATGTAACCTATATGGCAAACTATAGGTAAAGAGCTTAAGCAAGCCCCTCTCTTTCAGAGAGGGGGCTTGCTTGTATTGTTACTTTAAGTTATAAAACGCTGCTAGTCCTTCGTATTTGCCCTGCCCCATAAGTTCATCTTCAATTCTCAGCAGTTGGTTATACTTAGCTACGCGGTCGGTGCGGTTCGGTGCGCCTGTCTTAATCTGCCCCGCGTTAGTTGCCACTGCTAAATCAGCTATGGTGGCGTCCTCAGTCTCACCGCTACGGTGCGATATTACACAGGTATAGCCAGCGCGTTTAGCCATTTCTATAGTTTTAAGGGTTTCAGTGAGCGTGCCTATCTGGTTTAGCTTGATAAGTATGGAGTTAGCAGTGCCACTCTCAATACCCCTAGCAAGCCTTTCAGAGTTGGTCACAAACAGGTCATCGCCAACTAGCTGTATCTTACTGCCCAGCTTATCAGTCAGCTTTTTCCAGCCCGTCCAATCATCTTCAAAAAGCCCGTCCTCTATAGATATTATCGGATACTTATTTACAAGCCCGCTCCAAAACTCAACCATCTCTTCGGCAGTCTTTTCAGACTTCTTTTCAGCTTTCATTATATATTTGCCGTTGTCGTAGAACTCGCTGGATGCAGGGTCCATAGCTATCCATATTTGTTCTCCCGGCTTATAGCCCGCTTTTTCAATGGCGAGCATTAGCACGTCTAATGCTTCTTCATTGGATTTCAGGTTCGGAGCAAAACCACCTTCATCGCCGTAGGCTGTATTCAGCCCCTTATCCTGCAACACTTTCTTTAAGCTGTGGAACACTTCTGCACCCATTCTAAGAGCCTCACGGAAAGTTTCAGCGACAACCGGCATTATCATAAACTCTTGTATATCAACGTTATTGTCAGCATGCTTACCGCCATTCAATATGTTCATCATAGGTGCAGGCAGTACGTGTGCATAAGGTCCGCCGAGATAGCGATATAATGGGATACCTAAATAACTAGCCGCAGCTCTTGCACATGCTATTGATACCCCTAAAATAGCGTTAGCCCCGAGCTTTGCCTTGTTGGGCGTGCCGTCCATATCAATCATTATATCATCAATAGCCATCTGGTCTAAAACGCTGATACCCTCTAACTCTTCAGAAATCAAAGTATTAACATTTTTAACTGCCGTAAGGACGCCTTTGCCAAGATAACGTTTCTTGTCGCCATCTCGCAACTCCACAGCTTCAAACTGCCCAGTGGATGCCCCGCTAGGCACCATAGCCGTGCCATAAGAACCGCTTTCCGTAGTGACGGTGACCTCAACTGTCGGATTACCCCTAGAATCTAATACTTCAGATGCTTGAACATCAATAATTTCGCTCATTGCTCCCCTCCCAATCCGTTTTGTAGATTGTATGACACTTGCACAAACAAGTCAAGCTGGTATATTATCTATGATATGAATAATCCATCACTGGTATATGCTAACAGCAAAGGGGAAATCTTTGACCACCCAGAGCTAAATATGAGCGTGCATAGCGCAGGCTACGATATGCTCCCTTATGAAAATGAGCTGATAGAACTGCCGAAGATGTCCCGCCTATACTATATGCCGCACACTCAAGCTATGGGTTTTGATGCCAACAAGTCGCAATATGTCGCCCTGCCTGATAGCTACGCTGTCAGCGTGTTTCTGCCACCAGCATACCTGCGGACATACCTGCCGTCATATAAACGCACTAAACCAGAGATTATGCCACTATACGCATACACCGCAGTAGGTTGGAACAACGGACACTTTGTCGTGCCCGCTATTAAAGTTGACGATGATTCACACTGGAACCCTGCTCTATACGACTATACAGATAAATTCAAGCAACAAGTTGATGTTTATCTGAAACGTTATCCAAAAAATCGTCTATACAAACAGTTAGCGCACTGCGCACTGAACTATCACTGCACCGCTGCTAAAAATGTGTTCTATCCGCGCTGGGAATGTCCGCTACCTGCTAGCCCTGCATGCAATGCCCGCTGTGTAGGCTGCATATCTCTGCAAGAGTCTGAATGTTGCCCTTCACCACAAACTAGGATGAGCTTTGCGCCCACCCCTGAAGAAATAGCTGAAGTTGCCTGCAACCACGCAAGGGATGCCGAAAAACCGATTATTAGTTTTGGTCAGGGCTGCGAGGGCGACCCTGTAATGGTGGCTGACAATATCGCAATAGCAGTTAAACTGATAAGAAAAGAGTTTCCAGAACTTACTATAAACTTTAATTCCAACTGTAGCCTGCCTGACAAGGTGGCAAAGGTAATAGATGCTGGGGTAGACAGCATTCGCGTGAGCTTAAACAGCGTAGTAGAAAGCACCTACAACGCATACTACAGACCAACCACATATAAATTCGCCGATGTGTGTAAAAGTATATCAATCGCAAATGAGGCTCGTTGCTATGTTGCACTAAATCTGCTGACTATGCCGGGCGTGAACGATAGGCGTAGCGAAGTAGAAGCTCTAGTTAAATTTCTATCAAAATATAATGTGGGGCTTATACAGACCAGAAACTTAAATATTGATATAGCGTTGCTTGAAGATGCACTAAAACTACCTGTTGATGAGGTGTTGGGCATCAAAAATATGCTAAAGGCTATAAAACTGGAGCATAAAAACATCAAATTCGGATACTTCAACCGCACAAAGGATAATTTCTACAGGTAATGCAGTTTATAAAATGGTAGCCCTCTAAAAAGCTCTTGCATTATTAGCTACAAAGTGGTAGGATGTCTGTATTGTGAGTTGATGGGAGCTATTTATGGTTAATATTACATTTAAGAACAATAAGGCGTTGATAGTTGTTGACAATAGTCCGACTAGGCAAGAGTTTGTTGCAGCCCGTCAAGAGCTGGAAGTAGCTATGGGCATAATAGGCGTTGATATAGATTTGGCACGGCTTGAGCATATCAAGAGCGACCAGCTTGCTGGGTTTATTATGATACGTAAGGTGGCTAATAGCAACCAAATTCCCATTGTGCTCTTCAACGTCAGCGATAACGTTTATAGGATACTCCAAACATCCGATACCATAAAACTATTTACCATCGGCAAGAATTACGAACACAGTAGCACCGATGACCTAATAAAGATGTTCGCCAACGTAGAATTGGCTGACGGCGCATCAGACCACCTAGCTAAACACTACAACAGCGAGGTGCGGGCTGAGCTGATTAAACGTATTGCCGCCGATAAACCAAACATACAGGCATGTTGCCTTCTAACCATAGGCAAAGCTTGCGATACTGATTCTATAGACCTTGTCCGCTCCTGCCTTGACAGCCCTCACACACAGGTGACGTGTGCGGCAATACACGTGCTAGGCTGGTTCGGCGATATGGAATCAAAAGACAGGCTATATGATTTTATTCTATCGCCTACGAAGGCACTTGCTGAGGCTGCGGGTTCGGCAGTTGCTCTGCTAAGTGATGACGGCGACCTAGTCCGTCTTGTTGAGCTAGCATCGTCTAACAAACCTGAAGTTCGTGGCATTGTTGTCAGGGTGCTCGCCCTTATAGGTGGAGAAAATGCGTTCGCCAAAACTGCCAATATGCTTGCTTTAGAAACTGACGTGTTTATCCGCAAGACTATTGCACGTTGTTTGTCGCGTTTCAATACGCCACAAACGGTTGATTTGCTAGTAAAACTACTAGACGATAAATCTATGGCGGTTCAAGAGGCTGCTGCCTCTGGGCTTGGGTGCACAGGACTGAATGGCAACGAATCTGTTGTCATCAGCAAAATCAAGTCTCCCAATATCTGGGTGGGCTACTTTGCTGTGCGTGCACTAGGGCACAGCGTATCGCCTGAAACTGCAAAAATATTGATAGAAGCATACCCGAGTGTTCACAGCAATATAAAGCTTGCTATCATAGAAGTATTGGGGCATACGCATCTGCCTGAAGCGATTACATTGCTAGAAACGCAGTTGCAAGGCGATAACGAAGATGTCCGCCGTGAGGCGTTGTCTGCATTGTATGTGTCGGGCAAAAAGCAGACTGCAAAGTTGGCACTGAATATAGCAGAAACCGACCAAAGCTGGATGGTGCGCTACCGTGCAGTAGAGATAATAGAGAACGAGCATCCAGATGGGTATATTGATGTACTTAGGCGGATAAACGAAACGGAACAAAATCGTTTCATAAAAGAGAAGATAGCACTAGTATTAGGCATCTAAACTGGCATGTTTGAAACTACCAAGATGTCTGACGATGAGTTTCTGCAGTTAGGCGATATTATATACAAGAAATCTGCAATCACTCTCTTGCGTGAGAAAAAATACTTTATGGAGAACCGACTCACAAGGAGGCTTGCAGAACTTGATTTTAACACATTTAAGGACTACATTTACTATATAAAATACGACCCTGCGGGCGAGTCGGAGCTTAACTATCTAGTCAATGCTACAACTGTCAACGAAACATATTTTTTCAGAGACCGCTCGCAGATTGACTATTGGCTTAACGTTATGCTCCCTGAGTCTATGCGTCAGGGTAAGACTGAGTTTCGTATTTGGTCTGCAGCGTGTTCCACTGGAGAAGAGCCTTACTCGTTGGTTATGTTGCTTGATAGTATGGGGATGTATTATAAGGCTCGTTTCCACATAGTGGCAACTGACATTAACAGTAACGTGGTGGACATGGCTAAAAAGGGCGAATACGGCGAATATTCGTTAAAAAATGTACCCGATGAAATGTTAGAGAAATATTTTACTAAAAACTCGAACAATGTCATTACTTTGAGTCAGCGTATTAAAGATAGGGTGGTATTTAAGACGGGCAACCTGATAGACCCCTTATCTTGCGAGCGAACAGGGGGTAATTTTGATGTAATTTTCTGTCGCAATGTGCTTATATATTTTGATAATAAAGCTAAGGAGCAAGTTATCAATATGTTCTATTCGCATCTTAAAACATCGGGTTGCCTGTTTCTGGGTTATGCGGAAAGCTTGTCGGCTCTTAAACACAAGTATCACTCGCTCAACTTTTCTTCAGGAACGGTTCATATTAAGGAATAATAATGGGAGGTGTCATAATATGTCGCTAGAAGGATTAACCGGTTCAATATTGACTATACCAACGGCAGAAAATGTCGCTAGCCACCAGAATAACCTGCAGATGCACGCCCAAAGAGATGCCACAGCGATAATTCAGCAGCTCGCTTACCAGATGACACATAAGGCTATGTCCATTGACAAGTTAGAGTTGTCGTCCGCGCGCTCAAAGCGCGATGACGAACGAGATGCGGAGAAGAAAGACCAGCGCGGAGACAAACATAAGGAGCACAAGGAGCATAAGGAGGGTTAGCGTATATGGCACGTGAACGTCTAGTGCGGATGATAGTGATTTACGGAGACAATATCCTATGGCGGTATGTTGTGCCTAAATGTGAACCCGCCGAGATTGAAACGCTTGACGTTATTCCGATAGATGTGCGCTGGTTCACGCCAGACGACCTGAATAAAGCTAGTGAAATAACCATAGAGTATAGCATTGCTGGCACATTCTACGCGCGACATTTGAAGTTTGTAGCAACTGGTGTGGGCGGACTATTCTTGTTCTCTAAAACTTCTGTTGCCGAGAGTATGAGCCTAGAACGGGCATTTGTGATGGACTATCCAGAGGCTATACATCTGCGTATTGTAGCGGACGGCGAAAAAGCGTATTACTTGCAGCGGGCACTATCGGAGAACTCTACCGAGCAGCGCAAAATCAGCACAAAGATTAGACAGACTATAATGAACGAGCCTGTTGAGATGCGCAATATATATAGATTTATGCTGGAGCTAAACGACAAGCTGGACGTGATAAATGAACTACTGCGCGACAAGCATGGGGCTACCGAGACAGAGCTGGTCAATGTGCGGGGGATAGGCATATCGGTGCGAGGCTTTATACTCCACTCTGACTTAGTTCTGGCAGACGGAACGCTTGCCTATACAACTAACTCGCTAGGCACTATGGAGGAGAAGCTGACATTTTCAGCTGTTGTTGCCCTTGCCAAGCTAAAAAAAGCAGCGACTGGGACGTTCTATCAGGCTGATTTTGTCCAACTGGATGATGATGTAAAGGATGCTATCATGAAATATCTGTTTGTTCGGGAACGCGATATTATGAAAGGGATGCGCTAGCTGTGAATTGGCTGATTATAATATTTATTATGGCAGTGTCAATCTTGCTGATACTGGTTATAAGTTTGCAGTCAAGGTTGCGGAAACTTGAGGACAAGATGACAGACGTAACAGCAAGCGATGTGGCTGTGTATGTTGAGCAAATGCGAGAACTTGTAAAACAGAGCGAAATGGTAGCCGATAGGCTGGATAGCAGTATTCGCGAGCGGGAGAGTGCGTTGGAAGACTTGAGTGAGCTGGTTCAAAGTGCATCTATGCGACTGCAAGACTTCACGAGGGCTATGGAAAGGAGAGGATAAACAGAATTTCCTCCACTTTTTATGTTGTGCTAGCCTTAATAGTGTGTTATAATTCTCGTATATGGGTAGTGTAGTTCAACCGCTGGTTTCTGTAGTTATCCCTTTCTACAATGTCAGGGAGTTCATCCCTCGTTGCTTGGAAAGCATAATCCACCAGAGTTATAAAAATTTAGAGGTAATTCTAGTGGATGACGGCTCCACAGATGACAGCGTTAGTATCTGCGATAGCTATATCAATGCTGACAGTCGCATAAAATTAGTAAAAATACAGAACAATAGCGGACCAGCTACCGCTAGGAACGAAGGGTTGAGGTGCGCTACAGGCGACTTCATACACTTTATGGATAGCGATGATTTTATAGACCTGAATTACTATGAAAGTATGCTAACTACTATGCTGGAAACTGGTGCTGATATATCATGTAGTAATCGCTGTGAGCTAGGCACGGCGATGCCGTTCATCAAACAGACTATGATACTTACGTCCCTCAATGATAGAATCATTGAGCCTGCTAAATATGCACTGCATAACGTGTGGCGTTACGTGTTCAAGCGAACACTTATAACTGATAATAAACTGTTATTTGACGAATCGCTCGTTGCTAACGAGGACCTGTTATTCTCTGTGTTGGCGTTGTATTATGCTAAGAGGATTGTTCTGGTGCCTGACGTATTTTATCACCATGTTGAACGCAGAGGCTCTATTTCGTCCTGTCGTGCTAAAAGGGGCACCATTAAGAGCGACCGCTCACGTGGCTGGAAGTTGCTTAAAGATTTCGCTAGGGAGAGAGGTTTCGGACACATAATCCATACGCTTAAAGTAAAAGGCGACCTAGTGTCAGTTTATACATATAAACTATTTTCACTAATCCCCGTTCTGAGAAAACGCACCTATTCTCGCAAAACAAAATATTATCTGTTCGGCATATTGCCGATAATGACAATCAGGCACTAGCAGTGAATAAAATAAATAGGAAGTTTTTTGCATTCGTGCTCTCTGCATTGTTGTCGGTGGTGTGCGTTTATGCGCTTGTCTCTTACGCCAGCGGGGGGGGGTACGTCGGCGTCCCGCTTAGGTGGCAAAAATATTTAGAGATAAGTCAAGAGGAATTGTATAAAAATTTAGCTCATTTTAGCATAGTCGGTGCCAATAAAAATATTTTGCGTCAACATGGTGATAAAATACGTCAGGCACCAGAACAATCCTCTTAGCATAATACAACGCTTAAAGTAAAAGGCGACCTAGTGTCAGTTTATACATATAAACTATTTTCACTAATCCCCGTTCTGAGAAAACGCACCTATTCTCGCAAAACAAAATATTATCTGTTCGGCATATTGCCGATAATGACAATCAGGCACTAGCAGTGAATAAAATAAATAGGAAGTTTTTTGCATTCGTGCTCTCTGCATTGTTGTCGGTGGTGTGCGTTTATGCGCTTGTCTCTTACGCCAGCGGGGGGGGGTACGTCGGCGTCCCGCTTAGGTGGCAAAAATATTTAGAGATAAGTCAAGAGGAATTGTATAAAAATTTAGCTCATTTTAGCATAGTCGGTGCCAATAAAAATATTTTGCGTCAACATAGAGCTGTGCCAATGGATACGCACGACAATGAAGGGGCACTCACTATTGATTTGGGAGATAGGCTTTCTAAAGATTATAAGCGACTAACGCTAGTGGTATCTAACTTTGCTCCCAATACTGGTCATCGTGCTCCGTATATATCGTATATAAACAAGCAAGGCAATAGGGTAGAGCGGACGTTTAACCCACTGCATAATGGGTTTAATGTGTCTAAATCGCTAAAAGATATGAAGTCTCAGTTCACCATCCACTTTGTTGCACGCAATATAGGGATGTCGTTAGAGATAGAGCGAGCGTATCTTACGAAATACCCTGCACTGCCGAATACTATGCTCGTGCCCTTCTTCTTATTGGCTATACTAGCAATAGCATTAACTTATCTAGCTTTTTACTTTAGGCGAGAGGTTAGTGTTGACCTCACTTATGCGCCACTTGTGTATCTAGCACTGCCGCTCGCTATATTTTTCCTCACGTGGCTGAGGCTACCAGTAGGACTACCTGCTACGTTCATACTATTATACCTGTGCTACTGCTATTGTCGTGATATAAAGCTAAAACTTGATGTAGTGATTGACAAGTATTTCATAATTACTATGGTAGTGTTACTTTTGTTTGTCTATCTGTCAGGGGTGGGTGGGTATGGTCCAATAGTCTCTGGGGATATGCATCGCAGAAATGCTGCGTTCGGGGATTTGCTCGCTAATAGTTGGCCCGTGTATTTTTCTGAGAATGGCGGTAGCTTAGTCTATTACATAGGTTTTTGGCTGGTTCCTGCTGTTATCAGCAAACTATTTAGTTTGTCTTGGACTAGCGCAAACCTTGTGCTGTTTGTCTGGACACTTATTGGTATGGTGCTGGCTTACCTGCTGGTTTCCAGCTATCTAAAGGTTTCAGCTGGAAAAAGATTGCTATTGGTTGCTATAATATTTATAACGTGGGCAGGCTTACATACGATAGGAGCACTAATAGTCGCGTTGAAATCTGGAACTATAATGCCATTTAGCACGCACTATCAAGGATATTTGGGCATAGCTGGACGAATTTATGGTTTTAGAACAATATTTCATGGCATTATCTTATTTTTTCATAATGCTATCCCTATATGGATAATGTGCGGGCTATTTTTGCAGTTATACAAACGGACTGACTACTATGCTTTTTTTGGGCTTATTATACTACCATATTCTCCGTGGGCATTTTTATCATTAGGGGTTGTCTCTGTAGGCTTGGCGATTAAATTTGTGTTAAATTGGCTTAAAAATAGGAGTTTTCACTCTCATATTAAAACGATATTATCAGCCACTAATGTGTTGGCTGTAGCTCTAATCATAATTTTTATGCTCTATTTTACTGGAACATTATCAACGCGTCTTTACTTGTTTGTGCCACTTAAAGATTGGTCGTTTGGCAGGGTTTTGATGTTGCTTTTATTCTATGCGGTGGAATTTGGCATATTTATGGCTGTTATATACAAAGAAAATAAGAACAATTTAATATATTGGTTGATTGGCACACTACTTATTATCTGCCCACTTGTTGAAATTAACGATGTCAATCTACAAATATACCTATCGTTCATGCCACTTAGTTTGCTCATGATGTTATATGCTGAATACCTGCTGTCCATTATAAGTAAGCCCGCAACATATAGGCACTTCATTGCTATTATGCTCTTCGTTGTATGCGTATATCAGTTTTGTGGAGCTATGAACACATATTACATGCCTTATGGTCAGTCAACCGGCGGAAAAGGTGAGCTAACGTTAAATATCAATAATATCTTTGCAGACAGATATAATCATTTTAATTTAGAACCACAGGATTTCCTCTTTTGGAAAAGTATTGCTCGCACCAAGCCACCTATTGAAAATATGACTAGCGCAATTGACCATAAGACACTACTGACAAGGACTGATGCCTCAAGTATCTATCGCTCTGATGACTACGGCTTTCGTTTCTATGATGGTGCAGGCAATTTACGTTTTTATAATGGAGAAGAGTTAATATCCGCTCCCAAAGAAGTAGCGTGGGCACAATCATCTGAAAAAGACAGGATGGTATTGCCACCAGCAGAAGCGTTTTCTATAGAGTTATTGCTACTTCCTAAACTAGAGCAACAAGCATACTCCACTATATTCAACCTGTATGATGATAGCAAGCATTCTATCAGTTTAACGTATAACGGTAGTTGCTACGATTTGCTGTATAATAATAATCCTGTGTCAGTAAGCAATATTTGCTTAAAGCCTGATATTTTGAACTATGTAGTGTTCACCTCAGTTGGTAATGTATATATAAACGGTTCTCTGCAGACTAGCAAAGATGTTCCAATAATGGACAAAACGTATGCTATACGACTATCAAGCCTTGAGGCAGGAGGTAGAGAGATAGGCTATATTTGGCAAGGTCGTATTCAAGAGGTAGCTTTTCATAACGAGATACTGCCCGCTAGTGCCATTCGTGAAACGTGGAAGAGGGTAAGTCAAGCAACAAACAAGCATTAGCTATATGGCTCTACGTATTCCTGCAGGATAATACGCGCCTATATCTGCCGTTAGCTGGTATTCAGCAGAAATAAGGCTATTTCATTCTGTCCTTTAGCACGTCTGTCACGGCTGATAGCTCCATATTCTTGCTCCTGAGCAACACTAGCAGATGAAAGAGCAAGTCCGCCGCTTCGTTTGCAAGTTCCTCATTGTCCCCGCAGGTGGCTGCAAGGGCGGTTTCAACTCCTTCCTCCCCCACCTTTTGAGCTATGCGTTTTACTCCGTCCTCAAACAGCTTGACAGTATAGCTCCCCTCGGGAGCGTCCTTATGTCGTCCTTCTATGATTTTTTCCAGTTTAGAGAGCCAATAGACCGCTGGCAACTCGTCTGAGTCAAAACAGCTCTCCGCCCCAGTATGGCAGGTGGGACCCGCCGCTTTAGCAAATATCAAGAGTGTATCATTATCGCAATCAACAACCATATCTTTAACTGATAGCGTATTACCAGAAGTTTCTCCTTTAGTCCACAGGCATTTCCTATCCCTGCTCCAAAAGCAGACAAGACCAGTAGCAAGCGTCTTTTCAAGCGCATCTCTGTTCATAAAGCCTACCATTAAAAGGCGCATAGATTTATAATCTTGCACACAAGCGGGGATAAGCCCGCCGAGCTTGTCAAAATCAAGCTTGCTAAAATCAAGTTTATTCGTATCAATGTCAACCATTTTAGTCATACTAGTCTTTATCTCCTCACCTGTAGCCCTTTATCTTTTAAGAACGCTTTTAACTCACCAATGTTTATTTGTTTTTTATGGAAGACCGTTGCTGCCAGTGCACCTGTAACGCCTGTCTTTTCAAAGACATCTTGAAAGTGCGTCATCGTCCCCGCACCGCCGCTTGCCACAACGGGGACATCTACTACAGCGGTGAGTTTTGCCAGCTGCGGCAAGTCATAACCATTGCGAACCCCGTCCATATTCATACAATTCAGCACTATTTCCCCTGCACCGCGTTCTACCGCCTCTTTTGCCCATTCAAATGTATCTCTGCCCGTATTGATGGTCTTTTCTGTATCGCCTGTATATTGGTGAACCATATATCTCCCGTTCCGCTCAAAACTATCTATCCCCACAACAACACATTGTTTGCCGAACCTGACTGACATTTCGCTAATAATATCAGGATTTTCCAGTGCGGGGGAGTTTATAGATATTTTATCCGCCCCGTTTTCAAGGATTTTAGCTGCGTCCGCTATGCTACGAATACCGCCTGCCACGCAGAATGGAATATTTATTTGACTTGCTATCTGCTTTATCCAGTTGTAGTCAACTTTGCGCCTGTCAGCACTTGCCGTAATATCATAGAACACAAGCTCGTCTGCCCCCTCGTCAGAGTAGCGTTCGGCAAGTCCCAATATATCGCCTACCACCTCGTGCGCCTTGAACTGAACACCCTTGACCACCTTGCCATCCTTAACATCTAAGCAGGGGATTATCCTTACTTTAAGCATTCTATCGCCTCGCTTAAACTTAAATTGCCCTCATATATAGCCCTACCGCTGATTGCGCCGTATAGTCCTATATCCCTTAGCTTACTCAAATCTTCTAATCCAGACACGCCACCCGATGCCTCAACATAGAGGTCGGGATAACGCCGTTTCAGCTCGCCATATAGAGCAATATTAGCCCCAGTTTGAAGCCCATCTCTGCTAATATCGGTTATTAAGCCATACTTTAATTCAGGGTATTCGTCCAGCAACTGCCACAATGTGGTCTTGGTGTTTTCTTTCCAGCCGCTAACGGCTATATAAGGCACGTTATCGTCTATCTTAAAGTCCAGTGCCAACACAATTTTATCCGCCCCATACTGTGCTAGTATTTTATGCGTAACCTGTGGTTCTTTCACGGCAAGAGAGCCTACAACTGCCCGCGAAACACCCGCTGAAAATATCTTGTCTATATCGCCAGCAGAGCGAATGCCACCGCCTACCTGAACCACACCGTCAAACGCATTAGCAATAAGTTTGAGTACACCAGTGTTGACAAGTTTGCCATTCTTTGCACCATCTAAATCAACCACGTGCAGAACAGTCGCCCCAGCCGCGCTGAACCGACTTGCCACTTTGCTAGGCTCGTCAGAATAGATAGTCTTTTGCTGAAAGTCGCCCTTAATTAGGCGCACACACTGTCCGTCCAGTATATCTATGCTCGGTATTATTAGCATTTCAGCCTCAAAAAGTTTGCTAGTAGCCTTGCGCCAACCTTGCCCGACTTTTCTGGGTGAAACTGAACCCCATAAAAATTATCTTTCCTAATAATTGCAGAAAACTTGACGCCGTAGTCGCATACGCCGATAGTCCAACGGCTATCCACCTCTGGGGCAAAGCTGTGAACGAAATAAAAATTGTCTTCAGTGCTAAACCCCTCTAATAATGGGTCGTCTGCAATCTCCGTAAGGTTGTTCCAGCCCATATGCGGGATTATCCGTATATTTTCAAGCTTTTTAACCTTTACAGGTATTATGCCAAGACACTTTGCGTTATCCTCGCTAGACGACTCACATAGTAGCTGTTGCCCTAGACATATACCTAAAACAGGCTGTTTCAGTCCGCAAATTACATCCACAAGCCCGTTGTCTCGCAGATGTTTCATTGAGTAGCCTGCAGCACCTACACCGGGCAGTATTACTAAATCAGCCGCTTGTATCTGTCTTGCGTCTCTGGTAATAGGCGCATTCACCCCTAGTTGCTCTAACCCAGCAGTTACAGACGTAAAATTTGCCCCGCCGTCATCTATGAGCACTACATTCTTTGAAATGTTCATAAAATGCCCTTTGTGGTTGGCAAAGTATCGTTAGTTATCGCTACTGCCTGCCTTAAAGCCCGTGCGACACACTTGAATATAGCCTCTATGGTATGGTGCGCATTCTTGCCTGTAGCGGTAATGTGAATCGCCACACCCAGCGCATCGCTCAATGTTTTGAAAAAATGCTCCACCATATCAGTCGGAAAATCACCCACCATAGCCATATTAAACGTGGCATTTAACGCAAAATCTGCCCTGCCGCTAAAATCAATTGTGACGTTTGCATCGCTCTCATCCATAGGCGTAGCAAAGCCGTAGCGATTTATGCCGCATTTGTCGCCCAGTGCGCCTTTCAGCACAGCACCAAGCGCAATTGCAACGTCCTCTATGGTGTGGTGAGCATCAACATGCGTGTCGCCTAATGCCTGAATGATTAACGATATACCGCTATGCTTAGAAAATTGTTCCAGCATATGGTCAAAGAAACCTACCCCTGTTGATATGTCGTAGATGCCCCTGTCATCAAGGGTAAGCTCACAGAATATCTCCGTTTCAAGCGTCTTGCGCGAGTCTGAATATCTACGTGGCAGTTTAATCTCTCCTACATCAACATCAAGTGCCGCTAGCAATAGTTTATTTTCCAGCGGTAGTCCTATGCTAATGCGCAACGCTGACGGGTATGCAGTTGTCATATTGCGAACCATAATACCGCGACTCTTTAGCTGCTGATGTAGTCCCTCTGCATCTTTAGCTATGGCAAATATGAAATTGGTCTCACTCCTATAGACAACCTCAAAATGCGGGCAGTTGCTCAGCTTTTCATATATAAAATCTCGCTCACTGCGCAGTTGCTCCACCTGCCTACGTGCGCGCAATAGCCCCAGCGGAGACAATGCTTTCAATGCCATATCAGATGCAGGTCTAGGTATAGGATACGGGGCGATAACACCAGCGAGTAGCTGAATTATATCGGCAGATGCGATAATAGCCCCAATTCTAGCACCCGCCAGCGCATATACTTTAGAGAGTGTCCTCAATATTATTAAATTTTCATATCTGTTTAATAATGTAGTAGCAGATGTGGTATTAGCAAATTCAATATACGCCTCGTCCACCACTACTAGCCCTTTGCCTCTGCGCGCCGCGCAAAGCTGCTCAATTTCAGAGATAGGGATAACATTGCCCGTTGGATTATTTGGAGTGCATATAAATGTCAGTTTCGTATCGTCAGCTGCTAACAGCTGTTCCGTATCAAGATTAAAATCAGCCTTTAGTGGGATTTTATTAACATTAACGCCGTATAGTGCTGCTACCATAGCATAATACACAAACGTGGGTGTAGGTAGTGCTATAGAATCTCTGCCTGCATTACAAAACGTCTTTATAAGCAGGTCTATCCCCTCATCAGCCCCACGCGTAAGCAATATTTGGTTATTTGCCACTCCGTAAATCTCCGCAAGCCTGCGACGCAGAGCGTATGGCTGGTGTTCAGGGTAACGGTTCAGCATATTAGTGTTTTCCCCGTAGGGCTTTTCGGGGTTTTCATTTGCATCAAGCCAGACTAGCGGTGCAGATTCACTACGAGGTGAGCGGTAAATACTTGCTACTAGCACCTCTGGACGTGCCATAGATTTTAACCAATCGTTTGTTACATTCACGTTACTCACTTTGTCCCTCTCCTAATCACGACAGATGCTTTATGCGCATCAAGCCCCTCTAACTCAGCCAATCGCTCCACAGTCGGGGCAATATGTAGAAACCCTTCATGGGAAACCTCTTGAAATGAGATAGACTTCATAAAGCTACTCACCCCTGCTGCACTATACGTCCGCGCATGTCCGTAGGTAGGTATCACGTGATTCGTCCCGCTGGCGTAGTCGCCTAACGCCTCTGATGCCCAGTGCCCTATAAACACAGAACCAGCGTTCTGAATATCCTTTAATATTTCGTTAGCAGCAGCAACTTCAAGCATTAAATGTTCTGGCGCATACCTATTAGCCACCTCAACAGCCTCATTTAGGCTATTAACGAGCACGACTAGCCCATGTTCAAGTGCTTTACTAGCTATACTGACACGCGAAAGGTGCTTTATTTGTTCGTCTAATTCCTTTTGCACATTGTCAGCGAATTGGCTGTCTAATGCCACTAACACTATGCCCGCATTGGGGTCATGCTCAGCTTGTGCCAGCAAATCAGCGGCTACAAAGGCAGGGTTAGCCGAACTATCAGCTATCACCATCACCTCTGACGGACCTGCAGGCATATCCAACGCCGCACCGTTCACATCACGCGCAACCTGTTGTTTAGCCTCTGTCACATAAACATTGCCAGGACCAAATATTTTATCAACTTTTTTGATTGTAGCTGTGCCATAAGCAAGTGCTGCAATGGCTTGTGCGCCACCCATCTTGTATATCTCAGTCACGCCACACAGATTAGCCGCATAGAGTATAGGGTTAGGGATAGTGCCATCTTTTGCAGGGGGGGTTGCTACTACAATCCGCTTGCAACCCGCTATTTTAGCTGGCACCGCCAGCATTAGTAGCGTAGAGACTAGCGGTGCACTGCCGCCGGGTATATATAAGCCCACATTTTCTATTGCCCGATATTCGCGCCATAAGGTTATACCATTTGACTCTAGTTTTTCAGGACTAGGCTGCTGTAGCTTGTGAAAGTTATAGATATTATTATACGCTGTCTTTATTGCGCTTTCTGTTATATCGTCTAGCCTATCTGCCAATGTAAGCTCATCTGTGCTAACGCTGATATTCTTTAATTCCACCCCGTCAAATCGTTTAGTGTAATCAGCCAGCGCGGCATCGCCCTCTGAACGGACACGCGCTATGATATTCCCCACGCTTACAGCTACGACTCCGCTTGTGCTGGCATTGCTACGAACAAGCACATTGGAGCGTTCAGCCTCTGACAGCTCAGCCCAAATGCACTGCCTCATCAGTCAACCATCTTCTCTATAGGTAGCACTAATATAGAGCTTGCGCCAATTGCCTTTAGTTTTTCCATAGTAGCCCAGAACACGTCCTCTTGGCTGACCACATGAACTGCCACCTTATCGCTGGTATCGTTCAGAGCGAGCACGGTCGGTCTCTCCGCACCGGGCATTATCTTTGCCAAGAGTGGCAACTTGTCTTTATCTATATGTAACATTATGTATCTATTCTGCTTGGCACTTAACACGCCGTTTATGCGCATTATAAGCCTATCAACGATTAGCTGCTTTTCATTGCTCAGTTTCGCGCCATTTCTGATTAGCACAGCTTGGCACTGCTTAATCTGCAACACCTCTTTCAGCCCGTTTTCATTTAACGTAGCTCCGCTGGCAACAAGGTCGCAGATAATATCCGCTACGCCGATTTGCGGGGCAAGCTCCACAGAGCCGTGCATCACAACTATCTTTGCGCTGACGTCATTTTTATCAAGATATGCCTTTATAGTGTTAGGGTATGATGTGGCAATCGTCTTGCCCGCAACGTCCTTAATATCCGATATGTTAGAACGTTTAGGGGTGGCGATGCTAAGTCTGCAACGAGAAAATGCCAGCGGCATAATCACCGCTACGCCGTTTTTCTCATATTGAGCGTATTCTTCCAGCAGGTTGTCACCGACTATCCCTAAATCGCAGACGCCTGACTGCACGAACTCAGGGATATCATCGTCCCTTGCGAAGATGAATTCTAATCCGAAAGTTTCGTCTTGCACCATCAGTTGGCTTTTAGCACCCTTAACGGACAGTCCGCAACGGGCGAGCAGGTCAATACTGCCATCCGCTAGCCTACCTTTCTTTTGTAGCGCAATGCGCACACGCTCTGTAGTCGCTTTCATAGCTCGTATTGTATTGCGATAATAATGATTTTGTCAAGGGGGTATTAGGCAACTATTGACAACGTCAGAAAAATGGATTAAAAACTATAGTGAAGGGAGTTTTCTGTGGAGATATTACAAGAACAATTAAAGGAATTTGCAAAGAAATTCAGTGGCAAGTTTGAGTTATCTAGCGAGTACTTAGATAATCTATATAGCGTATATCCGTTCAATAAGTTTGAATATGTTATATCCCACCTGCTGGCGTGTGATGTTGTTAGTTTGGAGCAATATTATGAAATCAGGGAAAGCTATCTATCACGCAATAAATTCTTGCATTTATTTGAAATCTCCGCTCCTCGTGGCTTTGGAGAAACTTGGGCGCAAATACACCTAAATGAGCTAGTTCAAGAGCTGGAAAGACCCTCAAAAAAGTTAGACAAGAATTACTCTGGCGAATATGACTTCTGGTATAAGGGAATAAAGATAGAGGTAAAAGCCTCAAGAGCGGTGGACGCTGATAGCCATGAGCCTTTATATATCAAAGCATTGTCGTCAGCCTCAAAGTTGCCTTATGATATGAACTTTCAACAGATAAAAGCACATTGTTGTGATGTTTTTGTCTGGATTGGAGTATGGAGAGACACAATAAGATACTGGGTAATCCCATCAAGCGACATCTTGAATAACAAGTATTATTCCATAGGACAACATCGTGGCAACACCAGCGAGGGGCAACTACACATTAACGATAAGAATATAGCTGATTTTAAGCTATATGAAGTTAAGCCTGCTGATATACTAGCAAGAATAACTGCACTATGAATAGAGGAGAAGTAAAACTCGCCGTGTCGTATGCCACTATGAACAATTGGCACAGGCTGGGTGTCGCCAGCGTTGACGTGTCTAGTAGGCTTTCAAGGAGAGCAAACAAACGATATTCCACCAAAAATATCCTCCCTGCGGAGTATATAAAGAATACCGCCAGCATAATACAAGTCAATGCTATATTAAACTTCATAAACATAAACAATATAGCCAGTTCAGACGCTATATATTCAATAGCACTTAACTTATTGCAGAAATATAGCTTGCTGTCGGGAAACCCATTTTTAGAGAGCATATTAGACGAGTTTTCAGCTAATATTTGTGAAGAACTTTTAACTTGTCCTCTGCCTCAAGATGAAACAGATATATTAGGGGTAATATACCAGTCTATATTAAAAGAAGGGGACAAGAACAAGAAAGGTTCTTACTATACACCTGATAGTGTTATAAAAAGTCTTGATGTCAAGGTAGGTAATGGGGACAAGATACTTGACCCGTGCTGTGGAACAGGCAGCTTTCTGTTGTCCTTTGCCGACAAGGTAAGTGCTCCTACGCTTTTGTATGGTGTGGATATTGACCCTATCGCCTGTTTTATAGCTAAAATCAACCTTATCATAAGGTTTAAGCATATAATGTTTTCTCCAAATATCTTTAATGCCGACTTTCTCATGCTTAATAGCACATCCAAGTTTGATATTATAGCTACTAATCCGCCTTGGGGAGCGTTGCCGTCAGACGAATATAAACTATACTTTGGCAGAGAATTTTCAAACGAGTCTTTTTCTTACTTTATTGTAAAGGCTACTGAATTTCTAAAAAGTTCAGGGAGATGTTTCTTTGTCTTGCCCATATCTGTATTGAACGTGCAAGCCCACAGAGCAATTAGGCGGTATATTTTAGACAACTTCAGCGTAGAGAACATTACTTTGCTGGGAAAAGTATTTAATGGGGTATTAACAGATATTGTGTCCATCTCCTTATCAAACCTGCGGTTAGACAAAAATATATTAGAAATACACAACGGCAAGGATGTGATGTTTGTAGAGCAATCAGCATTTGAAGCTGACACTAACTATAACTTTTCCATTATCAGCAGAAAAGACGATGTCATTCTGCGCAAAATATTTGATGTTCCACATAAAACCCTTGCTCAAAGCGTTTGGGGGTTAGGCATTGTCACAGGCAACAACGAAATATATATATCCAAAGATAAAAGCGTAGGGGAAAGAATATACACGGGAAAGGAAATCAATAAGTTTCTGTTAAAGGAGAGCAACAAATATATTGACTATAAGCGGGATAACTTTCAACAAGTGGCAGCTGATAACATATACAGGGCGAAAGAGAAATTATTTTATAAGTTTATATCAAAGAATTTGACATTTGCTTATGATAATACACAAAGTCTTTCGCTCAATAGCGCGAATATACTTATTCCGAATATTGCTGGCTATTCCATCAAGGCTGTAATGGCTCTATTGAACTCTGCTCTCTTTCAGTATATTTATAATAAAAAGTTTGGAGAGATAAAGATATTAAAGAGCAATTTATTACAACTGCCATTTCCAATTCTACATGGTAATGAGAATGAACGATTGACCTATCTTGTTGATAGGATACTCTCAGAAAAGACAACAACAGGCTATATAGAGCAGATTGATGAGCTAGTGTTTAGCCTGTTTAGGCTGGATAAACAGGAGATAGCCCGCACTGTATTGCGATAATAATGATTTTGTCAAGGGGGTATTCTTTGCTACCCTCCCTATCAAGCAAACCTATTTACAGATTACCTCTAATCCTTTTAACCAATTCGCAAGCTGTGCACTATTCATTGTCAAACCTTTACCCTCTCCAAGCCCCCAATAACACTTGCCACTTATAGGCGTTTCCATATCGTCCTTAAATGTTATTATTACTTGCAAAGAACCATATTCATCATAATCCTTTCTAATATACTTGCCCTCCTTAAAAGTTCCCTCGCGTAGCAATGCCCCGCTTTCGGAATACTCTTTTGTTACGCCAATTAGTTTGTCGTCTTTATAAGTTTCTTCACGTCCTAATGCACCACTTTCATAGTATTCTTTTAAGACGCCGTTCATTTTACCACCCTTAAAAGCTGCCTCGCCTTGTAATGCGCCACTCTCATAATAGCCCTTTACAATACCCGTGATTGGCTTGCCGCTACTATCAACAATAATATCATCTTTATTAAATGCATCTTTATCCATTACGTATGTTTTCTCTTGTGCCACAGCAACAGAGGCTAAAAGAACAAATACGAATAAAAAGCCAAGAAATCTTTTCATAACATTTTCTCCAACATTTATTTGATATTTTATAGCACAACATCCGCACCTTGACAATACCACCTTATCCGCCGTAAAATCACGTGGCAGGCAAACCACGTCAATAGCCTGCCCGAAAGTCGCTTTAACGTGCTACATTACTATAAGCGGCTTTACGAAGTTAAGCACAGCTTGGGCATCAGCGATAGCCCTTTGCATATCTTGCTCTGTGTTTGAGCTTTCATTCGGGTAGCGTGTATTAACACTATATTTATTGAGTTTTTGGCAATGTGATACTATAGAGTTAAAAGTAGCAGACATTTCAATGCATTGACTGCATAAGCCCTCTAAGTCGTGCGTTTTCTGTGGGTTTATGTTATTCAACACGATAAAGCTTTTCAGGCATTTTTCTGCTGACTGCTGGCAGTGAAAGCAGATAATTTCAACGGGTAGCGGACAATGACCAGTCAAGAAAACTGCACTGCTCAAATCTAATTCTGCTATATGCAACCACTCCAGCGCACTTTCAAGCGCAGTCATAGATAACAATTCCCCGTTGAGAAATTTCCCGTTCTAACGTGGGACCCGTTGAACGATAGTTAAAACGTGATTTCTTGGCTACAAGAATATCGGTAGAGATTAACTTCTTCCCCCACACGGCTTCCGTTATCTTGTCCATAGCATCAAGGTCACGATAAGGGGCATCGTCTTTCATAACGACATACAGGTCTACGTCTGAGTCGTTAGCAGGGGTGCCGTAAGCGTGTGAGCCAAAAAGAAATATCTTTTCAACTGGCAATACACCAACAATTATATCTCTTACGAGATTGACTTGCTCTGCTATATGCTTATCCATAGTTTTATGATAGCACAACATCCACACCTTGACAATACCACCTTATCCGCCGTAAAATCACGTTATGATAAATAATAGTATAGTTATAGCTACACGTGGTTCACAGCTTGCATTGTGGCAGGCAAACCACGTCAAGAGTCTGATAGAAAGCCACTATCCTGACTATAAAGTCACCATTAAGGTTATGAAAACCACAGGCGACAGAATTCTTGACAGACCGCTTGCTGACATCGGAGGCAAAGGTTTATTTGTTAAAGAGATTGAACAGGCAATAATATCCCACGAGGCAGATATAGCCGTCCATAGTATGAAAGACGTGCCGATACTGCTTGCAGACGGTTTAGAAATCTGCACCGTGCTTGTCCGCCAGTTGCCAAATGACGCTTTTTTGTCATTAAAGTATAATTCTATTGACGAACTGCAAAACGGGGCAGTTGTAGGCACATCAAGCCTAAGGCGCAAATTGCAACTATTGGCAATTAAACCCAACCTGAGCATAAAAGACCTGCGTGGCAATGTTGACACCCGCATACGCAAGCTGGAGTCTGGCGAATACGATGCGATAATTTTAGCACAGGCAGGGCTTAACAGGCTTGGATTGACTGAACATATCAAAGAAACTATATCTACAGACACAATCCTACCTGCCGCCTGTCAGGGTGCACTAGGCGTTGAAGCGCGTTCAGATGACAAACAGATGTTGGAACTATTAGCACCACTGAAATCACCAGAGGCAGAGCTTACTACCATAGCGGAGCGAGCATTCTTAATTAAACTAAACGGCGGTTGCCAAGTTCCTATCGCTTGCTATGCAAATATCACTAACGGCAAAATGTGTGTTGCGGGTTATTTGGCATCGCTAGATGCAAAACTGGTGATAAAAAGAGAGGTTAGCGGCAGGGCAAGCGATGCAGGGCAGCTAGGAGACGAACTAGCTAATATGGTGTTAGCAGACGGCGGAGACAAGCTCCTAATGGGGCTGAACGGGTGAATGCGCTAATCACACGAGTTAGCGAACAGTGCACTCAAACGGCACACATTTTTGAGTCTCGCGGTATTACGCCGTTCATAAAACCTATGCTCTGCCTTGAAAAGCTCCGCGATGTTAGTTTCAAATATGATAATTATGACTATTGCATCCTATCTAGCCCGTCAGCAGCAAGGTTTTTCACAGAAATTATTAAAGACCGCCCATTAGATATAAATAATTACGCGGTAGTTGGGGAAAAGACCGCTAAAGAACTGTTGGTAGCTATAAAGCCGAAAAATGCTATTATAAAACCTGAGAGAGCATATACAAAAGAACTGTTATTGTTATTGAAAGCGCGAGATTTTAACGGCAAACGGGTGTTGCTGGCGGGGGCGAAAGAGCGCATACAAGACATCACAGAGGATTTGCAGGCACTTGGAGCGACTACTGATGTTGTTGATATTTATGAAAATGTGCCTATTATATACCCAGCTGGAGAGGTGCAGCGGCTCATAAGCGACAACAAAATAAATATAGTGACGTTCTTCTCCCCATCCGCTGTCCGAGCTTTTTTCACACAGGCGAGACTATCTGCTAATATTGCGGTCGTTTGTGTGGGCAAGACTACGAACGAGACGTTGTTAAACTATGGGGTAACCGCTATCATAGCGCAGGAACAGAGCGCAGAGGGCGTTGCAGAGGCTATTTTATCTTATGGAGGTGCAAAATGCTAGAATGCGCTATACTCGCCATAGGGGAAGAGTTACTTGAGGGCAGTGTTGTTGATACAAACAGTTCGTTTTTAGGGCGTTTATTGGTTGAAAATGGTGCAACTCCGCGTATAGTGCGCACCGTAGGCGATTCTATTGCTGAAATATCCGCCGCTATGCGTGAGGCGATGGACAAGTGCCAGCTGGTACTCACAACTGGCGGGCTGGGACCAACATTTGACGACCTAACGTCAGAGGCTATGGCAAAGGCTTGTGATAAAAGAACAATCTTATATGAAGAGGTTAAGGAGCACGTGCAAAAGCGACTCAACAGGCTTAACTTAACTATGGGTGATAGTCAATTGCGGCAAGCGATGTTGCCTGAGGATGCAATATTATTTAAGAATGAGCATGGCACAGCTTATGGATTCGGCTCTGAATATAAAAAATCGCTCATAATAGCTATGCCGGGCGTGCCCGCTGAGATGAAAATAATGTTTAGTGAACAGGTGTTGCCCTTTATTAAAGAACGATTCAACCTATGCCCGACATATCGCTCTACATTGCGCTTTGCTGCTCTGCCAGAATCAAAGCTAGATGACGTAATATCAAAAGTAGGCATTCCAGAGAACGTCAGGTGTATAATAAACGCTAGTTCTGGCGAAGTGCTGGTAAAGGTGCGCTCTGAAAATGCTGCCGTTGCTAAAAAGTTTGCCGATGCAATCCGTAGCGCATACCCCGAACACTACTATGGCAAGGACGATGATAGTCCCGCAGGAGCATTAGTGGAAGAATTACGCTCAAAAAATCTGTCATTAGCCGTAGCAGAGAGTTGCACGGGTGGGCTATTGGGTGGTGCTATAACAGATATATCAGGTTCATCGGACGTGTTTTATGGCGGAGTGATAAGCTATGCTAACGATGTAAAGCGTTCGCAACTGAACGTGTCGCAAGACATATTAGATACGCGTGGCGCGGTCAGCGAGGAGTGTGCTATGGCTATGGCTGATGGTGTTAGCAAGCTGATGAATGCGACCTGCGCTATTAGTATAACGGGGGTAGCGGGACCGGGGGGCGGAACGCCTGACAAACCTGTAGGAACGGTGTGGCTCTGTGCCAAGTTTGCAGACAAACTCAAAACTAAATGCATTCACGCGAGCGGTGGCAGGGCAGATGTGCGCGCCCGCTCAGTAAAAACCGCCCTGTTATTGCTATTGCAGCTGATAAGACACGGACAATAAAAGGCTTAAATGAAAATCTTGTTTGTGTTAGACAACAACACGTTTGGTGTGAACTATATAGACGTGGCAACCAGCGTAGCTGCTCATTGTGATGCTATTTGGTATAGAGCGAAACAACCGCAACTTACTATATGCGAGATTTACGACAGAGCCGTCCGACTGCGCAATATCCTTCCTAATGCTACGTTAATATTATCAGAATTGGCTTATGTGGCAGTATCTGCAGGCTTTAATGGCGTCCATCTGAACAAGCAAACACTACCGATTGCCTGCATAAAAGCCCTTTATCCTACTTTGTTAGTCGGCTACTCAGCGCACAGCACGGCTGAATGCTCCACAGGGGCAGACTACTACACGCTAAGCCCTATCTTTGAAACTAACAAACAGCATAAAACATTCCCGCTAGGTGCAATTCCTGCCCCCGCCCCCAATGTTTATGCACTGGGCGGGGTGAAACTAGAAAATATCAACCAGTTAGCTAAACTTGGCTATGCGGGCATTGCGGGCATATCACTACATAAAGACTTAATATATGATAATATGGCATCCACACCTTGACAAGTAATCGCCTACGCTATATCCTGTGGCAATGAACCGATTTAACATATACGTGATTCGCACATTTGTAAAATACATAGTCATTTCGGAGCTTATACTGCTAGCCGTCACAATGTTGTTTGAGCTGGTGGATGATTACGATGCCGACACTACTATGTTGCAGCTTTTCACGCTAGAGGGCATTGTCATTCCCAATAAAATCGTTTCAATGTTCCCCGTAGCCACACTTGTAGCGGCTGTTATAACAGTGACCCTGCTAATGCACAGTGGCGAGCTATTGGGCTATGTGAGTCTCGGCGGGCGGATACGTCAGTTTTTCTACCCATTTGCGCTTGTCAGTGCGGTAGCGTTTTTCGTGATGATAGCCTATGATTACAAAATCTACCCGATACTAAAATCAGCATACTACCGTTACCTGCGGGAGGATATACAACACCGCACATATTTAGATGGCAGCAAATTGTTCGGGCTATGGTTGGTGGACGGGAACAGGCTATACCGTATAGGCATACTAGACCTGCTCAATAAGACTATGCGGGAGGTGACCGAATACCAGATAGATGACACTTTCCGCGTCCAAAGCATCCGCGACACCGCCGCTATCAGACAAGACGGCAATATATGGGTGCTAGAAGCTGTCAGAGAGGTTGATATGAGTGGAGATGTGCCTAAAACAACCATTACAGACGAAATACATGAGCGTTCATTACTATTTGATGATGCGACCAATATTACAGATAAGCGTCCAAAAGAGCTTTCGCAACTGGAATTATACCGTATGATACGGGCTATGAATAGTCACGGATTAAAAGCTACTAAATATGAGATGGCTCTGCTAGCCAAATACGCCACTGCTTCATCAACAATAGTCCTGCTGTTTGTTGCAGTGCCGCTAGGCATTAACTTTTCTAGGCGATATTCAGTCACAAAAGGTGCGCTCACGTCTCTATTCGGCGGAATGTCTTACTGGGCAATACTAGCAACATTTAAGTCGTTCGGCACATCTGCGGCTCTGCCACCAATACTGGCAAACTTTATCCCACATATATTATTCATAACAGCGGGCATACTAATGTTTAAGCGGCAAGAGCGTTCAGGCACTTGAAATATTAGATGCGTTTAGCCGCACCCCAAATAGCTTCAAGAGCGTAGAAGTCACGCTCATTTTTGCGCATTATATGGACGATTACGTCTCCGTAGTCCACGCAAGACCACGTGCCAGAGGCTACCCCCTCGCTAGCTAGCGGTGCAATGCCCTGCTTTTTCATATCTTCAAGCATACTTTCAGATACGGCTCTTACGTGCGTATCAGCCTTGCCAGTGGCTATTATCAAAAAATCCGTAATGCTTGACTGCTCGCGAACATCAAGGCACACGATGTTCTCGCCCAATTTATCGTCTATATATAACTTCAGACGCTTTGCTAAGTCTAACGAAGCATTCAACCAGTTCACCTCATATATAATTTGTGTTTTAGTATATAGTCATATACGTCTTTTGGCAATAGTTGCGCCATAAGGCGAGAGCGTATCTCAACGCTGGATATATTCACAAGGGGCATACTATATAGAATAATATCTCCTGCCCGCTTAGTGTCCGTGTAGTCAGTAAAATTTACCAATCTTTTAACCAGTTCCTCAGATAGCTGCTCTTTAACATCATCAAAGCTAGTGCCATGTCTATTAACGACAATAAAGTTAGATAGTTCAAATAATTGTTGCCAATGTTCCCAGCTTGATATAGTCATAAATATATCGCTACCAGCGATAAAATATAGCGCATCATCGGGGTATATGCTTCGTTTATAGGAAACCGTCTTATAGCTAAATGATATGCCCGTCTCGCTCAGCTCGTAGTCTGAAACTGACACCTTGTCGCCTAGTCCGTTAACAACTAGCTGTGCCATTTCATAACGTTGGACGGGTGTTGCAGCAGTTTCGCTCTTGTGCGGGGGGATTTTTGCGGGCACTAAAATAAGCTCGTTCAGCTGAAAATCTGCCAACACGCGCTCCACAAGGGCTATATGCCCCAAGTGTATCGGGTCAAACGTTCCGCCAAATAAGCCTATGCGCTTCACTTGAATACTCTACAGCCCGCCAAACACCTACACCCGCTCCCCAGTCTTGTCAAATTGCCTATACTGCATACGCCACACCCCCCTAATAATAGGCTGATTATAGCCTAAATATGCGGGAATTGCAAGGCAATGAAACTTCAGAACTTGCAGAGATACCATTAAACAAGACTCTCATAGTTACTTTGCCAGCATTATGATATGCTTATCCGTTAACTCATAAATAGTGTTAGTCCGCATGGCAACAACATCTTTCCGCCTCTAAATGGCAATGCTAATTCGCCACAACTAGTGTTAGTAAAGGGCAGGTTCAGCGAAGATGCTACATTATCAAGCGTTATAGACGAAATGCCCGCCGTGTATGCACTGATTAGCAGAAATAATGGTTTGTCTGATAGTATAGCTTTGCAGGCGGTGAGCAGTTCGGCAATATTGTATTCAAACTTCCACACCTCCCCCTTTGCGCCTCTGCCGAACGAGGGCGGGTCCATTACAATGGCATCATATCTTGTCCCGCGTCTGCCCTCCCGCAGCACAAACTTCAGGCAGTCATCGGCTATTAGCCGTATTTCATTATTTACCCCTGATAGGTCGGCATTCTCACGGCACCAATCTAGCATACCTTTAGATGAATCTACATGGCACACACTTGCGCCAGCCTTTGTCGCCACTACGCTTGCCGCACCCGTATAGCCAAATAGATTTAATAGCTTGAGCGGTCTGCCAGCATTCTTTATGGCATTCTCTATTAGTCGCCAGTTGTGTGCCTGCTCTGGGAAAAGTCCTGTATGCTTGAATCCCGTCAGACGCACCTTAAAAGTCAGGTTGCCCCAGTGGACACGCCACTCGTCAGGCACTTTGCGCATAAACTCCCATCTGCCGCCGCCGCTGGATGAGCGGTGATAGCGGGCATCTGCAGACTTCCAGAGCGGATTATCGCTTGCCTGCCATAGGGCTGTCGGGTCTGGGCGCACCAGCGTCACCGTCCCCCAACGCTCTAGGCGCAACCCGTTGCCAGCATCTATCAGTTCGTAGTCTGCTATGTCGTTAGATATGAATGTTTGCGGCACGTGCAGCCCTCAATGCCTCGTTTTCTGCGCGCAGGGCGCAGTCCTCCATAGATAGACCATCAAAGTAGTTGCCTAATAGGTAGAAGCCGTGCGCTTTCACCAGCTCTGTATCAAGTTGTCTGCGCCACTCGTGGTGTGATACCCCTAAATGCGGTAGCTCAAAGTGAGCAGTGTTGGTTACGTAGTCTCTATCTTTTAGCTCTAACACCTCATCAGCTGTCTGCCTGTCATAGGCGGGGTTGCTGTCGGGCTTAAAGTGAAAGGTCGCAGAGCGATATTGCACATCTGGGAGCATATCGCGCGACACAATGGCAGTAAAGGAGGCGTTCTTTGCTATAATATACGCAAAATGCTTTACATTAGATTTATTTGCCGCAAATGACACATTAAATGCCCTAGACGCACGGCTTGGCAATGCTTTAAGCAACTTTGCCATATCCTGATAAACGGGTGCTACTAGCTCGGCAGCGACTCTCCCCTCAGTAGCTAATGCAAGTTGCTTTGTGCTATATGCCCCGCTAGCCGTCTTTATGTCCCAGCCGTTAGTTGTCTTTTCAATGCCAACTACGTCAGCGTTAGTATGAAGCTCTATATTTTTTCCATTTGCTGCAGTGTTAAGCAGTGCGCCCAAGCCACCATTGATAGTAAATGAGCGTGGGTAAGTTTTATCTTTCTTGCGGATTTTTAGTAGCAGGTCAGCGGCAAATGTAGCAGAATTTTGGCAGATTACGGCACTAGTTGCGGGGTGTATCAAGTCAGCAAAGTTGCGCTTGCCTAGCAGCTTGCTATAATACTCCGCCACTGTTAACCCGCGCTTTTTAGTGGTGAATATATTAAACAGGCTAAAAAAGCCCTCTATCGGGTAGATATGCCGAAACATTGAACTAATGTGCCCATTTGCATACATCTTGTATGGGGCAGACTTGTATGGGATAATCTCACCTTGCAACTTACAAGCATTTATCAGGCGGATAATTGCCGCATAGCTGGAATATATCGTGTGTGCGCCAAGCTCTGCAAAATAATTGTCTTTATAGGGGTTTATAGTGTGAACGCAACCGCCTAAAACATCTCGTTTCTCTAACAACAGCACCTCAAGTCCATGCTTGGCAACAGTGTGCGCAAATGTGATACCGCTCAAACCGCCGCCCACTACTGCCACATCGTATATCTTACTGTCGTTCATAGTTAGTTTTGCCTAGCAATCTTAAAATCCATCTCTATTATATCAAACCTTATCACCACAAGTTTGCTCAACATCTCGCTAGGAAATGTTGCATCTTTGTGTTTAGTGTATTTTTCCAGCAATGTATTCAGATGGCGCGTCTTTTCAGTCTCGTCGTCTATGAAAGTTGCCTTTGCTGTGCCGATTACGCTGTTGTAGTATGTGCCTGTGCGGTTAGGGTCGGTCTCGTGCTGGCGGATAGCAATTTGCTCGTTCACCGTCCAACCAACGACAGGCGATTTCTTTAATAGCTCAATCTTTCTGCCGACTGGGGCGGAGTGAACTAACAACGAATTATTACTATAGGTAAAGTTGATTGGCAATACATAAGGTGCATCGCCAGTGTTAATGGCTATTTGCATGTGCTGGATACGTTTCAGAAACGCCTCTAACTCAGCCTTATCTTCACAACGCTTTTCTGCACGCCTCATAGCAACCATAACTAACCCCCTAAATATTTGTATATTATACACAAAAATTTTTAAGTTATAGAAAAATCTCTAAAATTCCCATTGACATGTTTTTAGTGTAATTGTATGAAGGTGTTATAGAGTGCGTGTTTCATATTTTATAAACTATGAGGAAGCTGATGTATTGTCAGGCGGGAACACCACGTCTAGGACGGGCATAATTATTAAGTCGTCCATTCGCTGATAGAGTGCGTTGTTTTCCGATATTCGCCAAACGATGCAACTCTGCCTGCCACGTTGCAGTATTTGCAGAATGGGTGCGGTTTTGCCATGTATTCTAATATTTCTTTGCAGTTTGCTACCTTGTAGATGTCCATATAGTCGTGAGACGAAACAGGGAGATTTTGATTAAAATGGCTGTTAAAGTGGCGAATACCCGCTATGATACTGCAGGGGTAGAGCTTGCCATTCCTCATCACACTGCATGCTCCGTTTGATAGTCCGCAACGTGAATAAGAATCAAACGGTGTAAGGGAGCATTTTCCGTCTAAATGCAAGGGCATTTTGCCAGAAACCCGCTCGTTTTTATTTGAAACTGGTCCTGACTGGAAACCCATATCGGTGCTATACTGAAGCGTTACTCCAAAGCTCTCAACGTATTGCTCTATCTTGTTCCAGTCCATATCAGGATATTTTGTTGGGGAGATAGTTATATTGTTGTCTAAAACTGCCTTAAAGAATGGTGCTTTCTGTTTTAACAACAACAGACCGTTCGTTATTAGCACAATTTTAACACTTGGGTCTGGAAATGCCCTACGAGACAGCTCAAAAAATGAGATGATGTTCGGATTCAGCAACGGCTCCCCGCCCGCCAACGTAACCTCACCAGTGTATGGAGTAGCCCCCCCCCCCCCCTCAGAGGTAAGCGAGGTAAGCTCTGACAGCCTATTTATATCCTGCTCAAAGGTTTTGATGTCGTAAAATTCTTCTTTAGCTAAGGTAGAGAAAGTCCAGCAACCATAACAATTGTCGTTGCAGTGTTCTGCTACGGGGATGTATAGCTTTGGCAGGTAGTCCAGCACAGTGGTAGACCTAATAGTGCGAAAAACATTCTTAGCGAACTCTATTGAGTTGAGGAACTCAAACTTCATTCCGAGTATTCGCACAGTGCGAATTATGCCGACATCAGTGATAGAGAATAACTTTTCTAACATATTGCATAGTAATACATTAAAATACGTAAAAGTGCAACATTTTTTTGCTATATATAGTCCACTGGTTTATTAGTAGCTGGCAGCTCCGTATTATACAATTATGTCGTTCTGTAGCTCTTTTAACTTGGCAAGTGAAAGCCCTGTGCCCTTTGATACAAAATCAAGGGGCATACCTAGTGCTAAAAAATTTTTAGCAGTTTCTAGCTTGCCTTCCAGCTTGCCTTTTTGCTCGCCTTCCAGCTTGCCCTCTAGCTTGCCTTTTTGTTCGCCCTCCTGCATACCTATTAGCATGCCCTCGTCAAACGCCTCTTCACGCCATACCCTTTTAGCTACGTTAATATCAAACTCTGATGTCAACATACCCATATTCATTACCTCCCGTGAGTGTCTATATAAAAAGTCTTTCAATATACCCCGCTCTATACAGAGCCTTATAGCCCGCTCCATTGCACCAGCTAAAGCTACCTTATCCTCGCTATCTATCCCCTTTGTCTCCTGCCTAACTACCTCCACAAACTCCGCATAGTCTCCAAGTGTCCCACTTGCTTTTAATACTTTTCTGTTATGTCCCTTATTAACATTCAACACTCTCGCTTCTAACTCTAAAAAGTTATGTGTATCCTTTCTTGTTTCGTCTTTTGCAAACATTTCAGATAGCTTTATATAGTAATCATCTGCTTTTAACGAAGTAACGCCATTATATAACACTATAAACTCTGGACGGGGTATTGTCAACCTGTTTCTCCTATATACCGCATCGTTATCCACCATACCCTCATATAAACGAGCTATATATTCTAAAAAACGCAACGGCATATTATCGTTTATAGTTGACTGGTGCTCCATTAAAACAACTAGCTTATCCCCTATAGTAAATGATATATCGTTTCGTCTGCCCATAAACAGAACATTCTCTAGGGTATTGATTGTAATTCCGTCTGATACCGCATAGTGCACATCGTCAATCGCATTATAAAGCTCAACAAGCCTGCCCTTATCTGAAAACAGCTTGGTAAAGACGGTATCTTTATACTCCCTGTTTGTATTTGCGTTTTGCATAACTCAGTAATATAATAAAAATAAGAAAATGTCAAGCTTATCGTCCATCAGTAATAGAGAATAACCTTTCCTAACATAATTTTGCCTGTTTGCTATTGACAAGTTGATTTTTTGTTGTTACGATTAAGCTATGGCTAATGCAAACCCTCGTATCAATGTGACTGTCCCTGTGGATGTTGTTGCTATGCTGAATAGCAGGGCGCGGAAACAACATATACCTGTATCTAGGGTAGCATCCGACCTTATAGTCAAGGCGATGGAATACGACGAAGATGTATATTTTTCACGTATTGCTGAGGAGACTGAAGCCACCAATAAAAGATGGATTTCTCATGAGGATGCTTGGGACTAACATCCGATGTCTTATAACATAGAATATGCTGATGTAGTAGTAGCCAAGCAAATACCAGCACTACCAGCGACTATGAAATCACGAATTAAAGGGGCAATAGAAGAAAGGTTAATGACTATCCAGTATCCTTTGGCAAGCCTCTAACGCACACGTTGGCAGGATACAGGCGGTTGCGGGTTGGTGATTGGCGTATCATATATCGAATAGAGAAGGACATTGTCAAAATAGTAAGAATCGCTCACAGAAAAGAGGTCTACGAGCGATAAAGAAAATATTATTAAGTCGTCCATTCGCTGATAGAGCGCGTTGTTTTCCGATATTCGCCAAACGATGCAATTCTGCCTGCCACGTCGCAGTATTTGCAGAATGGGTGCGGTTTTGCCATGTATTCTAATATTTCTTTGCAGTTTGCCACCTTGTAGATGTCAATATAGTCGTGCGATGTGACAGGGAGATTTTGATTAAAATGGCTGTTAAAGTGGCGAATACCCGCTATGACAGTGCAGGGGTAGAGCTTGCCATTCCTCATCACACCGCATGCTCCATTTGATAGTCCGCAACGTGAATAAGAATCAAACGGTGTAAGGGAGCATTTTCCGTCTAAATGCAAGGGGTATTTGCCAGAAACCCGCTCGTTTTTATTTGAAACTGCCCCTGACTGGAAACCCATATCGGTGAAATACTGAAGCGTTACTCCAAAACTGCCAACGTATTGCTCTATCTTGTTCCAGTCCATATCAGGGTATTTTGTCGGGAATACAGTTATATTGTTGTCTAAAACTGCCTTAAAGAATGGTGCTTTCTGTTTTAACAACAACAGCCCGTTCGTAAATAGCACAATTTTAATATTTGGGTCTGGAAACGCCCTACGAGACAGCTCAAAAAATGAGATGATGTTCGGATTCAGCAACGGCTCCCCGCCCGCCAACGTAACCTCACCAACAGAGGTAAGCTCTGACATTCTATTTATATCCTGCTCAAAGGTTTTGATGTCGTAAAATTCTTCTTTAGCTAAAGTAGAGAAAGCAACGCAACCATAACAATTGTCGTTGCAGTGTTCTGCTACGAGGATGTATAGCTTTGGCAGGTAGTCCAGCGGCGTGGTAGCCCTAATAGTGCGAAAAACATTCTTAGCGAACTCTATTGAGGTGAGGAACTCAAACTTCATTCCGAGTATTCGCACAGTGCGAATTATGCCGACATCAGTGATAGAGAATAACTTTTCTAACATAGTGCAATTATTCGTCACGTCCACTCGCTAATATCGCGCGTTGTTTTCCGATATTCGCCAAGAGATGCAACTCTGCCTGCCACGTCGCAGTATTTGCAGAATGGGTGCGGTTTCGCTATGTATTCTAATATTTCTTTGCAGTTAGCCACCTTGTAGATGTCCATATAGTCGTGAGACGTAACAGGGAGATTTTGATTAAAATAGTTGTTAAAGTGGTGAATGCCCGCTATGATACCGCAGGGATATAGCCTGCCATTCCTCATCACACCGCATGCTCCGTTTGATACTCCGCAACGTGAATAAGAATCAAACGGTGTAAGGGAGCATTTTCCGTCTAAATGCAAGGGATATTTGCCAGAAACCCGCTCGTTTTTATTTGAAACTGACCCTGACCGGAAATCCGTATCGGTGAAATACTTAAGCGTTACTCCAAAGCTCTCAACGTATTGCTCTATCTTGTTCCAGTCCATATCAGGATATTTTGTCGGAGATACAGTTATATTGTTGTCTAAAACTGCCTTAAAGAATGGTGCTTTCTGTTTTAACAACAACAGACCGTTTGTTATTAGCACAATTCTAACACTTGGGTCTGGGAACGCTCTACGAGACAGCTCAAAAAATGAGATGATGTTCGGATTCAGCAACGGCTCCCCGCCTGCCAAGAAAATCTCACCAGTGTATGGAGCTACTACCCCCCCCCCAGAGGTAAGCGAGGTAAGCTCTGACAGCCTATTTATATCCTGCTCAAAGGTTTTGATGTCGTAAAATTCTTCTTTAGCTAAAGTAGAGAAAACATAGCAACCATAACAATCACTGTTGCATTGTTCTGCTACGGGAATGGTAACGGCTGGCAGGTAGTCCAGCACAGTGGTAGCCCTGATAGTGCGAAAAACATTCTTAGCGAACTCTATTGAGTTGAGGAACTCAAACTTCATTCCAAGTATTCGCACAGTGCGAATTATGCCGACATCAGTGATAGAGAATAACTTTTCTAACATATTGCATAGTAATACATTAAAATACGTAAAAGTGCAATATTTTTTTGCTATAATAGTCCACTGGTTTATTAGTAGCTGGTAGCTCCGTATTATACAATTATGTCGTTCTGTAGCTCTTTTAACTTGGCAAGTGAAAGCCCTGTGCCCTTTGATACAAAATCAAGGGGCATACCGAGTGCTAAAAAATTTTTAGCAGTTTCAAACTTGCCTTCTAGCTTGCCCTCTAGCTTGCCTTTTTGTTCGCCCTCCTGCATACCTATTAGCATACCCTCATCAAACGCCTCTTCACGCCATACCCTTTTAGCTACATTGATGTCAAACTCTGATGTCAACATACCCATATTCATTACCTCCCGCGAGTGTCTATATAAAAAGTCTTTCAATATACCACGCTCTATACATATCCTTATAGAGAGAACAGCTTTCCTAACGTGGTGTATGGTGACACATTAAATACGTTACCTCATTGAGAGTAATACACTAGCTTATCGTATCTTGGCTTTTATATGACGTAACACTTGCCAAAAGACGTCTCCTTAGAGAACCTAAGTCGCCACTATCAAGGAGCGACAAAGCCTCTTGGGACAGTTGTTGCTCCCCTATTTCCATTCCTTCTTCAAACGCCTCTTCACGCCATACCCTTTTAGCTACGTTAATGTCAAACTCTGATGTCAACATACCCATATTCATTACCTCCCGCGAATGTCTATATAAAAAGTCTTTCAATATACCCCGCTCTATACATAGCCTTATAGCCCGCTCCATTGCACCAGCTAAAGCTACCTTATCCTCGCTATCTATCCCCTTTGTCTCTTGCCTAACAACCTCTACAAACTCCGCATAGTCCCCAAGCGTTCCGCTTGCTTTTAATACTTTTCTGTTATGTCCCTTATTAACATTCAACACTCTCGCTTCTAACTCTAAAAAGCTATGTGTATCCTTTCTTGTTTCGTCTTTTGCAAACATCTCAGATAGCTTTATATAATAGTCATCTGCTTTTAACGAAGTAACGCCATTATATAACACTATAAACTCTGGACGGGGTATTGTCAACCTGTTTCTCCTATATACCGCATCGTTATCCACCATACCCTCATATAAACGAGCTATATATTCTAAAAACCTTAATGGCATATTATCGTTTATAGTTGATTGATGTTCCATTAAAACAACTAACTTGTCTGCTATGGTAAATGATATATCGTTTCGTCTGCCCATAAACAGAACATTCTCTAAGGTATTGATTGTAATTCCGTCTGATACCGCATAGTGCACATCGTCAATCGCATTATAAAGCTCAACAAGCCTGTCCTTATCTGAAAACAGCTTGGTAAAGACGGTATCTTTATGCTCCCTGTTTGTCTTTGCGTTTTGCATAACTCAGTAATATAATAAAAATAAGAAAATGTCAAGCTTATCGTCCATCAGTAATAGAGAATAACCTTTCTAACATAGTGTATAGTAATACATTAAAATATGTAAAAGGGCAATTTTTTTTGCTATAATAGTCTGTGTAGTTTGGAGGCATAATGAGTAATATAGTGTTTAATAGTGGCGCAATTGACAGGCTCAAATCAGCCAGCGGTATCTACATTTGGGGGACGAATAGACTTGGCTATAATTTAGCGCAGGGGTTGCTGGATAGCGGTTTAACCTTTCTTGGATTTATTGACAGCTATAAGCATGGCAAGTCTGTTCAACTATGTGGCAAGGAGATAAAGGTGTCTGCCCCTGATGAAATAGCTGACAAGCATAGCAAAACCTTAATAATATCAGGCATTAACCAATACATGGAAATATATGATAAAGCAGTAGAGTGTGGTTTTAAGGATAGCAATATAGTTGATACGATGCTATTGTACGACTGTGCTGCCCCAGAACAAGAGGATATGATAAGGACAATCTACTCTGAATGGCTTGTGCACTCTATATGCAATGATTACCCTAAAAATAAGCAGAAATATGCTCACCTAAATAAGATTTTATCAGATGAGAGGTCAAAAGATGTTCTGTCAGCTGTTATTAAACTGGCTGACGGGGATACTCGCCCTATTGATGTTCGCAGAGCTATTGCGGCTGTTAGCGAGGATGAAGCTTATCAGTATGAGGAGTTTGTAGAGGTTGTTAGGCAAGAGACAAAGGGGATAGATAGCGAGGATAAGGTAGCTTTAGCTGGTGCAATGGAGCGGGCTATAAGGCTATGTATAGAGCGGGGTATATTGAAAGACTTTTTA
>NZ_BAAIHG010000005.1:0-43537 GCF_054655775.1 Candidatus Termitispirillum reticulitermitis
CCAATAATAGGTACGCGCTTACCGCCCACCACTACTTCTACTTTCCCTGATAGCTTACGGCTCCAGCCGTCTGCATAACCTATAGACAGCGTGGCAATGCGTGTAGGTTTTGTCGTTACGTAGTTCGCCTCATAGCTGATTGAAGTGCCCTCAGGGACTTCTTTTAACATTGCTATTTGTGTCATAAGTTTCATAGCTGGTATTAAAGATGCCGTATTCCTACTATTAGGTGATGGGCTCAATCCATACATAGCAGCTCCAACCCGCACCATATCCAAGTGAGTTTGAGGCATATCAAGAGTAGCGGCACTGTTTGCAGTGTGAACTATTGGCACTTTTATGCCCGCATCTCTTATCGCTGTGAGAACATCTCCAAAAAGATGTATCTGATTCATCGTGTGTCTCTTATCAGTAGCATCAGCTAGTGCAAAGTGCGTATAAATACCTTCTATTTCAATATTTGGCAGTTTATTTATGGTTGTTACCAGCTCTGTGGCATCGCGGGGAAACATTCCGAGTCTGCCCATCCCCGTATCAACCTTTACATGTATCTTTGCTTTTTGCCGTAGCTCAGTTGCCGCATTTGATATTGAGAGTGCCTGCTCCATAGTAAAGATAGTAGGGGTTACATGGTTTGCTACCAGCACGTGAGATTGTATATATGGGGTATGCCCCAGCACCAGTATCGGTGCAATAAAACCAGCATCTCGCAGAGCTAGTGCCTCAGAGAGGACTGCTACGGCTAAATAGTCTGCTCCTGCATCAATTGCCTCTCTAGCTATTGGAACAGCACCATGTCCGTAGCCATCAGCCTTTATTACGGCGCAAAACCGTGCAGTAGGGGCAATTTTATTCTTAAATAAACGCACGTTGCTTCTGACAGCGGATAGATTTATTTCCGCTCTAGTAGGATGTCCGTATAGCATCAATTCTCCTCTATACCTTAAACTTAACGAGGCTTTTCCTGAGTGTCTCAGTCCGCGCTTGCATACGCTGGACGGTAACAACCACGTTGTCTAATATCTGAACGTTTTCTTCCACACCGACAGACATTGACTGCATGTTGTCGTTCACGCTCTTTATCATATCAAACTGATTATTGATGACATCGTTAATATCGGCAGTCGTGGCAGAAATATCATTAACAGATTCCACTACAGAAGAGAACTGAGTGCCAGCCAGCGCAACGCTTTCTATGCCCTTATCCACGCTAATATCGGCATCTTGCATCTCTTTTGACGCTATTTCAGCCTCTTTCTGTAAACTGTTGATTATGGCAGCTATCTCGTTTGTAGAACGCTGTGTGCGCTCTGCCAGTTTGCGGACTTCATCTGCTACTACGGCAAAACCTCTCCCAGCCTCACCAGCCCTAGCAGACTCTATAGCAGCATTTAGTGCCAGTAGATTGATTTGGTCGGCGATGTCGTTTATTACATTCAAAATTTCACCTATGTCGTCAGACGAATTTCTCAGGTTCTTTATTGTAGAGCCTAGTGCTGTCGTGTTGCTCCTAATACTGTCCATATTAGCAAGGATATACTTTAGCTGAGTGCTCCCCTGTTCCACATGGCTCTTTGCCGTGTCCATATCGTTTATATTTTTAGTCAAGCTGTTGGTCATGGCATGGGTGTGGTCGTTGATAGACTTCATCTTTGTAGCCACGTAGGATATATTTTCTGATTGCCCATTGAAAGCTAGGGCTATCTGCCCAATAGTTGTTGCAAGCTCGTCATTGCTACTTGCAACTTCGTCAGCAACTGATTTAACATCGCCTATAATATTGTGAACACTACTGGCAAAAACATTGAAGTGTCTTGCGAGTTTGCCTATTTCATCTGTTGAGTCAGCATTGAGTCTGCGCGTTAAATCGCTTGAATCAGCGTTATAGTTTGCCATCGTATTGACAAAGCCCACTATTTTTTTAATAACATTATCCTTTAGATAAAATATTATAATCACGCCAGCTACAACAAATACCAGCACTGCTACAACAATCACGTTACTGGCTCTATTGGCGAGCGTATATAAGTCGGTAGCTTTGAGAACTGTGTTGCTGCTAGTTAGCTCTTTAATGTCCTCAGTTAGAAGAACAATCCTATCTTCAAGCTTGCCACGCTCACTTCTTATAGCGGAGACGGTAGCCAGCTGCTCAAGTGAGCGGTCAAAAGTCTCCATGTATTTGTTATAATGGACGGTTATCTTGCTGACATAGTTACGCGTTTGTGAATTCTGCATATTATCAGCGAGTTGCTGTATACTGTTGCTGACAGCTTTAAGCTCATCATTGTAGAGCTTAGTTACATGGTCTATAGATATCGTATTTGTAGCGATTATTAGAGCGTCAGTGTTTTTTTGCAACACTACATCCATGTGGCGACAGATATTTAATGCCAATGATACCCGCCCTATAAGCGAGCGATAACCTGCAGTGCCGTCTTTGGTTAGAGTAAGTAGCGAGACCACCCATGCAGACGTGCTTTCAAGCTCTTTAGAGAAAGAGCCGTGTATTCGCACAAGCTCGTCAATATCTTTTTTGACAGAGGCGATGGCATTTTTCTCTTCGTCAATCAGTTTCTTATAGCTATCTAGTGTGTCACTTATAGTATTAACAGAAGTCGTAATGTTTGAGTCGCTGGCTGCGTCGCCGTGTAAATCATAGTTTGCCGTTATAGCCTTGACTGTGTTTGTGCTGTCTATGGTCATTGCGTAGTATTCTGATAGGAACTTGTAGTAAGAATCTTCGCTGTGAGTGAAGTATAGGGTAGTGTAGTAGCGCATACGGTTATATTTGTCGGTGAACTCATTCATAGCATCAGATAGGGGCATTGCTATTTCAGATATGTCGCTCATGCGATTTTTAGTAATAGAGAACACACCAAGCGATACCACAGCAAACACCAGCCCTACAATAAATAGTGCTACAATGCCTGTACGTATCTTAAATGATAGAGTTTTTGTCTTAAAAAATTTCATAACGCCCCATTTTATATCATTTCAAGATTAAAGCAATATCTTTACCACATGATTAGCTAACAAAGCAAATTTACCATTATTATTCTTTTTAATTTTATAACCCAATTATAAATTTAGTCTTGACAACCTGAAATAGTTAAGGTTATATTTTAATGCAAAGAGAATAAAATATAAGGAGGTGGCTATGGACTATCGTAAAGAAAGTGATTCTATTGGCGAGATTAATGTCCCTGTTGAGGCTTACTACGGAGCGCAGACAGCAAGAGCAGTTGAGAATTTCCCAATCACTGGACAAAAGCTACATCCTGCACTAGTTCGTGCAATAGTTATAGTTAAAAAGGCAGCAGCTTTGGCAAACAAGACCGCAGGGCAGCTCTCAGCAAATATAGCAGACGCTATTGTCAAGGTTTGCGATGAAATATTAAGTGGCAAGCTGACAGAGTGGTTTGTTGTTGACCCAATTCAAGGAGGGGCGGGCACATCTATAAATATGAATGCTAACGAGGTAATATCTAATCGTGCCACAGAATTGCTTGGCAAGAAACGTGGAGATTACAGCCTCATCAACCCAAACGACCACGTAAATATGGGGCAGAGCACAAATGATGCCTTCCCTACAGCTATACGCATTGCTGCGTTAGACCTATCAACAGCACTGATTGACGAGATGAATAAGCTGTCAAAAGCGTTCACTGACAAAGCAAAGGAGTTTGATGGTGTTCTAAAAATGGGACGCACGCATCTGCAAGATGCTGTGCCTATTCGATTAGGGCAGGAATTTGATGCATATCGCAGGTTAGTTGATAGAGACATTGCACGCATATCAACGGCATCAAAGAGCTTGTTGGCTGTTAATATAGGCGCAACAGCGGTAGGCACAGGCTTGAATGCTGATGTGAACTATATAAAGAATGTGGTTAAAGAGCTGGCAAAATTGACGAGCTATGACATATCTAATTCAGAAAGCCTTGTAGATGGAACGCAAAACGCCGATGCATATATAGAAATCAGCTCAGCATTAAAAGTGTGCATGGTGGGGATGTCAAAGGTTTGCAACGATATACGTCTAATGGCATCCGGTCCGCGATGCGGGTTGAACGAATTACTCTTGCCACCACGTCAGCCCGGTAGCTCTATAATGCCGGGCAAAGTCAACCCTGTAATGGCTGAAGTAGTGAACCAATCAGCATTTCAAGTAATAGGCAACGACTTGACAATCTCTATGGCATGCGAGGCGGGACAGTTTGAGTTGAACGTAATGGAGCCTGTCATCGTCTATAACCTGTTAAATTCAATGTCTATAATGACGAATTCTTTTAGAGTGTTTCGTCAATATCTGCTTGAAGGGATAGTAGCCAATAAACAGCGTATGAATGATTATGTAGATAGTTCGGTTGGTGTAGTTACCGCCCTAAACCCGCATATCGGCTACAAGGCAGCGGCGAAGATTGCTAAAGAAGCAATATCTACGGGTAAGCCTGTTCGTGAAATAATATTGCGCGATAAAATACTGACACAACAAGAGCTTGATATTATACTGGACCCGCAGGAAATGACTACCCCCGGTATATCTGGAGCTAGTTTGCTAAAGAATAATAAGTAATACAAGGCATTTGCAATCTATAAAAAATCTGCTATATTACTGATATAAATATGAAGCGGATATTAGTTACTGGCGGGACGGGGTTTCTCGGCTCAAATTTGTGTGTAAGGCTTATCAGCGAGGGGCACGCTGTTGTCTGCGTGGATAACAACTACACAGGCAGTCTTGATAATGTATCTGACATAATAAAATCACCTAATTTCAAGTTTATAGAGCACGATATCACTACACCACTCAAACTAGATGAACACATAGACCAGATTTATAACCTCGCCTGCCCCGCATCTCCCCCTGCATATCAGGGAAAAATGGCTATTCAGACCACTAAAACCTGCATTATAGGCGGGCTGAATATGCTGGAACTGGCAAAAAAGAATAGTGCGACTATTTTGCAGGCATCTACATCAGAGATTTATGGCGATGCGCTGGAACACCCGCAGAGTGAAAGCTATCGTGGCAATGTGAACCCGATAGGCATCCGCGCTTGCTATGACGAGGGCAAACGCTGTGCCGAAAGTCTATTTTTTGACTATTACAGGGAAGAAAAGATTGATATAAAGGTTGTCCGCATATTTAACACTTATGGACCTAGGATGAACCCCGATGATGGGCGTGTTGTCAGCAACTTTATCTGCCAAGCATTGCAGTCTAAAGACATCACTATCTACGGAGATGGCTCGCAGACGCGTTCATTTTGCTATGTTGATGACCTGATAGAGGTAATAGTGCGGATGATGAACAGTCCCAAGGAGTTCACAGGACCAGTCAATATCGGCAATCCATGCGAATTCACCGTGAACGAGTTGGCAGAAAAGGTAGTGGCTAAAATTGGCAGTTCGTCAAAAATAATATACAAACCCTTGCCTGCCGACGACCCGAAACAACGACGCCCCGATATAACCCTCGCAAAAGAAAAACTCTGCTGGGAGCCACAAGTAATGCTAGATGAAGGACTTGATAAAACTATTCAATATTTCAAGGCGGTTATAACCGCATTTTAATCTGCTCTAAGACTAAAGCTCACGTTGTTCGCTCTCACGCCTTGCAATTGTTTTACCTTGTGAATTCAATAGCTTCACTAAAATCGTTTGTGACCCTAGCACCTGATGCAGCCTGTAAAAAGCTCTTGCCATAACGTTGTTTCGTTATTCTATTATCAAGCACCACTAATAACCCCTTGTCGCTTTCGTGTCGTATCAACCTGCCTACTGCCTGCTTGAAGTATAGAACCGCCCTTGGTAGGTAATAATTATTAAAGCTAGAACCTGTCTCATCCTCTACTAGTTTCATCTTACGCTCGTAGTATAAATCCTTGAAATATTCAAATGGCAGTTTGTCCAATATAACCATGCGAAAGTTGCCTCGCGCTAAGTCTATCCCCTCACGCAACATTGCACAACCCACTAGCACTTTGTCATCTGCTGATGTAAAGTCCTCCCAGTCTCCATCCTCTTGGGATATTACGTGCTTTTTGTGCATCATATCTATTGAGAGTGCATCTACTAGATTATTCATCCGCTTTATGCTATTGCAGATAACCAGCGCAGAGCCATCTAAAGATTGCAATAATTTTGAAATCAGCTTATTTTTTGCTTCATCTTCCGTATGGGCTATGTCCGGTGCGTAGAGCAACGCCTGCTGATTCATCTGAAATGTGGGAGGCATCGTTTTAATGTTGTCTGCATCCACCATATTGACAAGCCCTGTTTCACGCAAAAAGTAGTCAAAACTGCCATTTGCAGCAATAGTCGCACTCACAAAGATAGATGATGTAGTTAATTCGTCTAACCCCCGTGCCAGCTCATCGCCAACGTGCAATGGCATAAAACGCAGGGTGACGTCCTTTCTGATTTTTTCCGCTACGCGCAAACCTTCGTCCTCGTGTTTGCTGTCCAGCTCGGTGAAAGCATCGTTCCACTGCGTCCATTCATCCTTTAGGTCGCTATCGTTTGCATCCCGCACCAGCTCTATACAGGTGTCTATGAATGGATAGATTAGTTCGCGCACACCGTCATACAGCACCTTGCCGTCAGCGAGCTTGATGATAAGCGTTTCATAGTGCTTTGCAAGTGCCGTAAATTTCTCAAAGTCCAGCTTGTCCTTATGCTCCTCTAGGCTATTGATTATACGCTTGAGCGATATATCTATCCCCGCAAAGACGGCAAATATGTCAGCTACGGAATGCGCCTCGTCAAAGACTACGTGCTCAACTGGATTAAACACCTGTCCCATAGAGTCTTTGCTCAGTTTCATGGCGATGTCGCTAAACACAAGGTGATGGTTCGTGATAATGACATTTGCCGCATTTGCTGCCTCACGCGCTAGGTAAAAAGGGCAGGTTTTATAATACTGGCATTTATTGTAGATACATTGCTTGCTGTCGGCACTCATCTTGTCGGTTATGCCTGCATCAAACATTCCGCGTGGCACTTCTATGATAGATTCCTGCTGCTGGCGTTCATACCATTCTATCACATCTGCGTAGAATATGGCGTTTGGATAAACCCAGCGCATAAACCTGTGTGGGCAGAGGTAATTTTTGCGCCCTTTCAGCACAGCCACGCTCCTGTCACCAAATAGGGCTTTTATAACGGGAATGTCTTTCTTGTATAGCTGTTGCATCAGCTGTTTTGTCTTGGTAGATATTATAACGCGTCTGCCCTGTGCAAAGAGTGGCACTAAGTAAGCCATTGTTTTACCACTGCCAGTTGGAGCTTCTAAAATAAGGTTTTTATAGTTACATAGGGCATCTCCTATGAGATTAGCCGCCTTCAGCTGGTTGGTGCGGGGGTAATAGTCTTCTATGAGAGCAGGTAGCTTATCCGCGTTTAAGAATATATCGTCAAGCATTGGTAATTATACCAATAAAAATAATATTTGACAACTGGACGTTTGGGTGTTAACATTAAAAATACTACCATATTAGGAGGAGAGAATCTTAATGAAAAAGTTGTTATTATTGGCTGGTATAGCTATTTTTGCTGTAGCTTGTGTTGGCAGTAGCCCGAAACCTGCAGGTGTAGCGGCTGCGGCGGCTCCCGGTTGTTTGACTGGTGCACCTGATTGGGTATTATCTGGCGGTGCTGAAGGTGAATACCTGAATGGCGTTGGTTCTGCAAAGATTGGACCTGCTGGGGTGCAATTTGCCCGCACGGCAGCTCAAGGTAGTGCGCGCGATGAAATGGCTAGGACGTTGGAAGTGAAAGTTGAAAATATGCTGAAAGACTTCACACAACAAACTGGCGTTGGCGATTCAGCTGTCGTTGACAGGGTAACTGCTAACGTGTCAAAGCAAGTATCAAGCCAAACGCTGACTGGCACTAAGCAGAAAGCAATGTGGGCTTCGCCTTGCAACGAACTGTATGTGTTAATGGCTGCTGATGCTAATACGCTTCAGAAGTCTGTAAAAGATTCTGTGAACTCTAGTCTCAAGAACGAAGCGGCTGCTTGGCAACAATTCCAAGCTAAGGGTGCTCAAGACGAGCTAGATGCTGCTGTTAACAAGTCGTTCCCGAAGCAATAGTGACCAAATAGAGAATCTCCCCCCGATAGGTGGGAGATTCTTTTCTTATAGGAGTGTTTGATGTTTGATGACTGGGCTGATTTAGACGTCGCTACATTCCGCTACAAGTTTTTCGTATCAGTCATCGCTGATGAGCGTTGGCAACTGTATCTTGCTGGACTTGGCAATACAATCATTCTTGCGCTTGTCGCTTGCCTTATGGGTTCTTTTGTAGGCACATTCGTTGCTTTTGTCCGCTATATAGACTATACCAACAAGCAGGCAAATACGCCTAGCATTATATTTACCATATTAGGCAAGCTGTGCAATGTATATACGACTAGTATACGTGGCACACCGCTGATGATACAGTTGTTAATCCTCTATACGGTTGCTTTCAAGGGTGGCTTTGAGGCATGCATATTCGGTTTCGGCATCAATTCGGGTGCGTATATATCGGAGATTATCCGTGCGGGGCTTATGTCTATCCCCAAGGGACAGTCAGAGGCGGGGTGCTCGCTAGGGATGACACGCTGGCAGACGTTGCGCATCATTATCCTGCCACAAGCAGTCAAGAATATTTTACCCGCACTATTCAATGAGTTTATCTCGCTGTTAAAGGAAACATCTATTGCGGGCTACATTGCAGTGCGTGATTTAACAAAGGCTGCGGATGGCATCAAAGGGCGGACGTTTCAAAGTATGCCACTGTTTATTACCGCATTCATTTACCTAGCACTGGTTATGGGTTTGACGCGCGTTCAAGAACGTATGGAACGCACGCTGGCTAAAGACGTGAGACACTAATTACACCTTAATATCAACTACCTTGCCCAGTGCTGTGCTATACTCGTCTAATACTGGGTTTATATGTTCCTCTATGAATTCCGCTACCTGTTCAGGTGCGCGCCCGGTGTAGTCTTGGGGGTTCAGTAGCTTACGGATGCGTTCTGCCGATAAAGGAATCTCTTTGTCGTTTGCTAATAGCTCTAACATATTATTCTTTAAGCCTAACTGTTTTACGTTATCCGCCGCCTTAATAGACGCAATCCGCACGCGTTCGTGCATAGCTTGCCTGTCAGCACCCGCTTTAACAGCTTCCATTATTATATTTTCAGTTGCCATAAAGGGCAGTTCTTCTGCCACCCTGCGAGCGATTATCTTGTCATAGACTACAAGCCCGCCTGTTATGTTTATTAGCAATTCTAGTATAGCATCAGCACTCAAAAATGCCTCTGATATGCTCATTCTGCGGTTGGCGGAGTCGTCAAGCGTTCGCTCAAACCACTGCGTAGCGTGCGTGTAGTATGGGTTAGCCGAAAGACTTATGACAAAGCGCGCCAGCGAGCAAATCCGTTCCGAGCGCATAGGGTTGCGTTTATACGCCATAGCACTAGAGCCAATCTGCCCCTTCTCAAAAGGCTCTTCAACCTCTTTTAGGTGCGCTAGCAGTCGCACATCCGTGCCGAACTTATGGGCTGATTCCGCCACACCCGCAAGTGCCGCAAGCACTTTGGAGTCTTGTTTTCTGCTATACGTCTGCCCCGTGACGGGCTGAATACGTTCAAAACCCATCTTTTCAGCTGTTAGTCTGTCAAGCCTTTTCACCTTGTCGTGGTTGCCGTCAAATAGGCTCATAAAAGATGCTTGTGTGCCAGTTGTTCCCTTTGCGCCACGAAACATTAGGCTAGATATGACAAAATTTATACTTTCTAGGTCTATCAGCAAATCTTCCATCCAGAGTGTAGCGCGTTTCCCCACTGTGGTGAGCTGTGCGGGCTGAAAGTGTGTGAAACCCAATGTTGGCAACGATTTATATTGCAAGGCAAACGTTTTTAGGTTAGATAGAACGTTGACGATTTTTGCGCGGATTAGTGTAAGTGCCTCACGCATTATTATCAGGTCGGCGTTGTCGCCTACGTAGCAACTAGTTGCCCCAAGGTGGATAATCGGCATTGCACTTGGGGCTGCCTTGCCGAATGTGTGGACATGCGCCATAACATCGTGGCGAAACTTGCGCTCCATCTCCCTAGCATAGTCGTAGTCTATGGGCAGAATGTTAGCCCGCATTTCGGCGATTTGCCCGTCCGCAATGGGTAGTCCAAGCTCTTTTTCCGCCTCAGCAAGGGCAATCCATAGTTTGCGCCAAGTGGAGAACTTCTTATCAGGCGAGAACAGAGCGAGCATCTCTTTGCTGGCATATCGCTCAGCAAGCGGCGTTTCATATCTATCGTGCGACATAGCTAAATAATAGCAACGAATGGAGGGGGGTGTCAAGAGTAAGTGTTTTATAGTCGCCTTGACGGACGTTCAGTTTAGTGCTATAAGGGGTTAATATTAACGTCTTTTGGGAGAGACAAGATGAAAAAATATGAGACTCATTATGGCAGTAATTCTCTTAAAACTTGGGTAAATATGATGTTGACGGGAGCTAACGCCCTAAAACTGCCTAAATATCAAAGAAGTTTTGTTTGGACGTTAGATAGGTCTAAAAAGTTGATTGAAAGTATCAATGAGGGGCTTTTTATTCCGCCTGTCACTTATGCTATGTTTACGGGGGCTCAAGACGTTGAAGCTGGCATATACATTATTGATGGGCAACAACGTCTAACGTCTATATTGCTATTTCATCTTGGCTTTTGGTGGGAAGATGGCAGAAATATCCTTGAAGAAGATGACGAGGACATTGTGGCTAACACGCGCGGAACAAAAGAGTGGACATTTGAAAGCATTCAGAAAATCTATAACACTCTAAAAAATCCGTCAGTGGATAATCTTAGGAAACAGCTTGAAAAGGAGGGGTATTTCAGAATTGAAAGTATGACATCTTTCAAGGATGGCAAGGTAGATAAGAAACTTATTGAGAGTGCAGCGTCTATCTCTAAACTGGTGGATGACGATTTTCTTGCTAACCACGAGCTAGGCTTCTCCTACATAGACACATTATCAGGTAATAGCGAAGACGGCAAGAAACTGTTCGCTAATATATTCCGCAATATAAACACGACAAGTGTGGGACTCTCTCACGAGGAGACACGTGCCGCATTCTACTGGATAAGACCGAAACTCGTTGAGTTTTTCAAACCTGACTTTTTGCGATATTGTATGGTTGCCAAAGAAAAACTTGATTTTGCACGATATTTAGCAATCGTATCGCCCATTTATGATGCTTATCTTAAAAAAGAAAGTATTAAGAATATTCCTTCAGCAAGCTATTCGGCAATAGCAAGGGGCTATGCAAATAAGCTCAATGTTTATGTTATGAACTACGTGTCTGATATTGTTGAGAGTGAAAAGGGCAAGCGTGGACTTGCGGCAAGCAGGTATATGGAAAATATGCCTAAGTTTGAATCTGCATTCAAGACACTTTTTGGGGAGAATTTAGGTCGGTACAGGTTTGATAATAGCGCAGTTGCCGAAACCTATCTGTGCGGGCTTATCTTTTGGGTGTTGTTTGCGGGCTGTCGCATTGACTTTACAAAGGCATTCACACTTAAAGGACAACTAGAGAAATTAACCGCACATCAAAAGTCTGACGACAAGTTAAGCGGAATAAGGGAGAGGCTGAAACAATCAATAGAACTGTTTGAGGGGTATGTGAGGGGGTAGGAGGATGAACCTGTGACAAATTCTTATTTGCTAATCATACTAAAATATGTTATTATGGAGTAGGGGTGAATTGTGGTAAAGAAAACAATATCAATCGCTGATGATGTTTATGCACAGGTCAAAGGACAGCATAACTTTAGCGGGTTAGTGTCAATGCTCTTGACTGACTACATTCAACGTGCTAATGTTGAAAAAGCTCTTGGAGTGTTCGGTGCAATTCCTAGCGACATTGATGGAGTGACTGCTGTCAATGCTATGCGTAGCGAGGGCGAACTTGCACGGAGAACCTAATCAACGTATTTTAGTTGACACTGATGTGTTGATAGAATATCTACGTGGGAATAGGGCGGTGTTCAATACCTTAAAGCCTTTGCTTGTTGACGGATATGCTTGTATAAGCCCGCTATCTGTGTATGAGCTGTTTTCGGGTGCACGTTTTCATGAAAGGGATGCTATCAACACCCTAATCAACGCAATGAATATACTGCCACTAAGTATGGCGGTTGCCACCCTCGCTGGTGATAGACGTGGCACCTATCGTGCTAAAGGCATAACACTTGGGGATATTGATTGTATGATAGCCACCACAGCTATATCAAATAATATAAAGCTGTGGACTAGAAATGTTAAACACTATCCTGATGTTGAAATATATGGTTTGATATAAGTTTGACTAACGAAGAAATGCATGATAAGCTTATTGGAGTTCTTGTTAGAGGTAATGTAATGCCCATAAATACATTAAGTGATAGTAATTATGAAAAATCATACTTATCTTCTCACCCAGAAGCTAAAAAATGGCTAGAAAATTTTTACACTGAAGACCGTTATGCCCTTTCAATCATGTTAGATTGTTTGTTGTTTGTTTCGTATGAACGATTCAGGGACGGTATTGAAACTAAGCTATGTCAAATATTTGATGAACGCAAAACTAATAAAACAATTAAATCAAGAATTGGTCTTTATACAATAAAGCACCCTAATGACAATAAAAACATTTACGGAAGTGAGGATAGTCTCGGAAATATTTTAAAAGGAATATGTAAGAAATATTCCAAAAAATTTTACTTAGAGCCAACTAAAGAGCACTTAAAGGCTTGTGGCATTAAAAATGTAATTTTTGTTGATGATATAATTGCTTCTGGGACTAGGACACACAATTTTATTAAGCAACCCAAATTAGAAATATTAAGGTCACTGAGAAGTTTAGAATCCCTTAAAAAGATTGAGATAGCTTTCTTGGCATACGTTGTCTATAATAAAGGAGAGGAATGCATTAAGCGAAACTATCCTCACAGAACGATATATAAGTGTTTAGAGCAACCATTTTTTCCAGAAGACTTAAAAGAGGAACTTAAAGAGATATTAAAAAAATATAAAGCAAATAGTGGATATAAAGAAACCTTTGCAAGTGTTATATTCTATAACTCTATTCCAAATAATGTTCCTAGTATTTTGTGGAAACCAGTAGGAAAGATTCCATCTTTATTTGGCTCTCCTAACGATAAAATAATTCGCGATATTTCAGATGATTTGCAACATAGAAGCAGATTAAATGAAATATTATGGCACAACAAGCAATATAAGAAAGCTTTGAAATTATGCGAATCTTTAAGAGAAAAAAAGGATATGAATTTAGTTTATGTTGCGACACTCTTATTGAGAGGAGTTAAGGCAGAAAGCTTGCATAAACGTATGAATCTTACAAAAGAGCAGACAAAACAATATCTTGATAAGTTGTACAAGGTTGGTTTTATTGACGATAGACATAAACTCACTGTTCAGGGTAAATTTTGGCTTGATAAATGTATATATAGAAAAACTAAAATAAACGTTGATAAAAATGATATAATGTATTATCCTGTCACGTATAGGGGTATAAAGCTTTAGTGTTTGCTTTTGTTGGGAGTGTTGGAACCAGCATTCCTTTGGCAAAGTGAGATTTTTTAGGCTACGCCACGTAGCTTATTGCTCTGCTTTATTGATGTCTGCGGTATGCTTGACAGAAACCAGAGCAATAAACTCGCTCTACTACGTTTCGCGAGTCAAAGTAAAACTTTTGCTCCTTTATTGGCTCTTGCCTAGTATAGTATTGATTAGTTGATAGATATGCTAGGCAGGAGCTGTATCTTGAAACCTTGACCAAAATCAAAGTTTATTTTATTGAGGTAAATGTGGAAGACGTAACACCAAGAAATATTTTACTGGAAGGCAGGAATGAAGCCAAAGACGAGGTGGCTTTGCAGGAAATGCATGAATACGCCAAAACACTTTATGATAAAGGATTTCCAATAATTTTTACATTAAAACATCTGTCCCTCGTCTGCAAGGTTTCTTACAATTTTTTGAGAGAGATTGTTGCTACGCATATTAAGCCATATAGAGTATTTTATATAAAAAAACAAAACGGGAGAAAACGTCAAATTACCGCTCCAGACCCACAATTGTTAAAAGTTCAAAAATGGATAAATAAATTTATTCTTATGCAGGAATCTAAAAACATTCCAACGTCTGTTACAGCCTATAAAAAAGGAACTTCTCCATTGAAAAATGCCCAACAACATCTTGCAGCTAGATTTCTGATAAAGTCAGACATACAAGATTTTTTTATAAATATTTCTGAACGGCAAGTTTATAAAGTTTTTAGGTCTTTTGGTTATAATCCTTTATTGTCTTTTGAGATGGCTCGTTTGACAACAATAGCGGGCAGAAAGCAAGTTAAATCCCCAAAAAAATATTCAATATATAGTGAATCAATCAAATCAAGACACTTGCCTCAGGGAGCACCTACTAGTCCAATGTTGGCGAATATAGTTTGCAAATCTATGGATTATGAACTTGAGAAGTTAGCTGTTGAAAAGAATTTAACGTATACAAGATATTCTGATGATATTGTATTCTCATCATATCAAAAGAATATCTCTAGGAGTGAAGCCAAAGATATAATTAAAGAAATACGTTCCGTGCTACACATGCACGGTTTCAAACAAAACCCCAAAAAAACTACATACGTTCCAATAGGCTCAAGAAAAATTGTTACGGGTATTGTTGTTGATAAGCAAGAAACTTTATTGCGCAAAGAATACCGCCATAAGATTGAGGGTTACTTAAAGTTCGCAAAAAAATACGGCGTTATCGGATTTTGTGATATGCACAAGAAGATGGGACAGCTTTATTTTTATAACTATCTAAATGGGTTGATTACATACGCAACAAGCATAGAACTTAAAAGAGGGATGGCTTATAGAGAGGAATTTAACAAACTTGATTTTGATAGAGATGTCATATCACTGACAACAACCTAGCTTCTAGCAGTGTCCGCATACCCCTGCGCCCATCAGCTATGAGAACGACATATACGCACATCTCACTGACGGTGTATATTATATAAGGCTTATAAAATACTTCCCTGTAATTCTTCATTCCAATCCCAAGCAGTTCTTTGGGGTATGTTCCACGATTAGGCAGTTCAAACAGGCTGTTGAATGAATGTTCAATACCACTTCATTACACGTTCCGCCTTTTCTGGCATATCGTTAACGGCTATATAGCTGTAAATACTGGACAAATCCCTACTGGCTTCGTCAGTAAGAAATACTTCATAGGTTGGCATTAGCTTTATATGCGTTTCTAGCTTGTCTAATGGCTTCACTAGCGGGGATATATTTGCCCTCGTCTATCTGTTTATTGCCAAGTGCCAATATTTTGAGTAGTGCAAGTGTTTCTTGTCGCTCCTCATAGCTTTTTATATCCGTCAAATCCGCTGACAACTTATCAGCACGTTCGGCACGTTTCGTATAATCCGTGATGTTCATATAGCACACCTTATCAACCCACAGCCTATGAAAATTATTACTATAAACGCCACTATTCCGTAGAGAATTAAAGTGCCTATTGCGTCAATTATCCCGTCAGACACGTCTTTATACCCTCTGTTGCTACCATAGCTGTTATACTCGTTGTTTTGCACCGCTTTGGCAACATACACCCCTCGTGCAGATGCATCCGCACGAGTGCGTTTCCACTCTTGATATTCCCTAAACTCTGCTAGTTCGTTTTTATCTACATCGTTCACTGCATGCCTCTTATGACGTTGTCTACATCTCACTTCAAGCAAAGGGCTTTCACTTGCAATTCCTCTCCATTTGCTGATACTACTTGTCTATTCTAATTTTTGCCTTTATCTGTTCTGCAACGTTTAGCCCGTCTTTGGAAGAACTTTCCGCTATCAAAAATAAGCCCTTACCTTGCATTTTCTCTTCCCATAATGCGCCAATTTGTACTTTTTCTTTAGTATTCTTTGAATCAATCAAGTGAAGTCCTTTATACTCCACAACTAAAACTCGCCCATCATCCAGCAATGCCACAAAATCAGGATAAAAGTTGCCTGTTGCAGTTGGCAAACTAAATGAATATGGGTGTTTAGCAACATTCCTTATCCAATATTTAACCTCTCCAAGACTATCAATGGCTCGGGCACACCCAAACTCTTCGCCTGTCCCATTCCCATCAATTTGTGGCACTCTGCTGGTGTAATGCTTAGCAAACTTAAACTTGCCGTGATATGAAAGTTGGTCTTCATACGTATTCTCTGTGAACTCAACTGCAATGTTAAAGTCTATTGCACCCTTGCCCTCTCGCATAAATATCGCAAAAGACTCATCTTTAGCTTTGCTCCGAGCTAAACTGATTTTAGTCGCCAGTTTGTCTTTTAGCGCATACTTGGCAATGTTGGCGGTAGTAAGGTTGACATCCTTTGCTTCGGTTAGGTGGTCAACCACTTGCTTTAACCAACTTCTCATTTTAGCTTGTGTAATATCATCTTGATGTAGTCTAATATCAAGCCAATCAACTAGACGTTGCACGGGTAAATCCCCAACATTTGCAACACTAACAGACGATTGCTCTGTATCAATAGCATATTGGAGTTTCTCATTATCAATGGTTATAATAAACCCTCTGCCCTGTGCTTCAATATTAAACTCATCAGTTTCAAGTTTAGGCGAGACGAACTTTTCAATATCCCAATCAAACTGTTCAAATATAATGTCAGGGGTAGCATGCACAAGTTTACCATCAACATCAACCATAAGGCAAGGAACACTAAACTTCTCCCCACTTTTTGCAGGGGACGGGACAGATTCACTGCTCTTGAACGCTGTAAATACTTGTTTTATCTTGAAACTATCAACTTCAGTTGCCACTTTGCATACAATCTCTATATCTTCTTCGGTAGTTTCACGAGTAAGTATAAGAAATTTGCCTGCCTGTGTCATACTTGCTGGTATATCTTTAGCGGGTAGAGGTTTCTCTAGCTCTATTTTGTTTATATCTTGACCGAACAGGCTTTTAGTTGGCAGTTGTTCTATAGTCGCCATAGCCTCGTTATCGTCAAACCCTTTCTTAACTAATTTCTCAACTAAAGCCTCTGCCGCCTCGCCAAATTTGCTTGATAAAACATAGGCATAAGCCTTGTTAAGTGCTGCTTTCTCCCTTGCCCTAGCATAGGGCATACGCATAACACGTCCAAGCAGTTGCTCCACTGATGTGCTACTCCTAACATTAGCAAGCGAACAGAGAACATAAGCAAACGAACAATCCCAGCCCTCTTTTAGAGCTTCAACGGTTATAATATACCTTATAGAGCAACTTTTATCAAAAACATTGATATTATCAAGTTCGTGTTGCTCGCCTGTGGCTATTGCAATTTCATTTTCTGGAATATTTGCCGTGTCAACTAGATGTGCTTTCAGTGCATCAACATTAAGTTCGCCGTCCTTATTTTGAGCTTGAAACAGCAAAATTGGGCGGATGTAATCTTTATCCCGTTCGGCTATTTTTTCAAGTTCGGCTCTCTTTGCTATAGCCTCATCAATCATCTGCTCCCAGCTCCAGTGTTCAACCAAAGCAATGGGAAGTTTTATCATTTCTTCCTCTTTAAGTTCTGTTGCACTTACGTTATACAGGGTATTGTTAGCTTTGCGTGGAGTAGCAGTCAGCTCAATAATAGCGGATGGGCTAATACGGCTCTGTGTTGTAGCGGTCAAATCGGTGACAGCGTTGTGTGCCTCGTCAACTATCATTATGGGCTTGTGGAAAAACAATAGGTTAGCAAATGAGTATTTAACCCGACTGCTATCCTCTTTCCTCTCCATCCCAGCTGTTGAGTACATACGGGCAAAATGTTCTTGAAAGTTTTCGTTGTCCTTATAGACGTTGTATTTAGTAGTGTTTTCCTTTACAAAGGACTGTATTGTTGACACGACTATGCAAACATTGTCCTCTACGTCTTGCGGTCTTATGTTGAACTTGTCGTCAAGGTCAAATACACGCACGTGTCCGCCGAATTGCCCATCTAACGCCTCTCTATATGGATGTCGTGGGTTTTTAAGTGCCTCTGCCGTCTGTTTCCGTATAGCATCACTTGGACAGAACCACAAAACAACTGGATAATCGCGCGAAAGCCACGTTTCACTTATAATCTTTATTGCATGGGCTGCTATGATAGTCTTTCCGCCACCAGTAGGGACTTTAATACAAATACGTGGAGTGTTGGGTATGCCATCCCAAACTTTGTAATCTTCGTCCAACGTCCCTAGTCTAGCCTTGACTTCAGGCTCGCTTATTATAGCCCTAAACGCCTTTCTATGCTCCACAACACGGCAACGTTCAAAGAACTTTTTAAGAATATCTAGTGTATTCTGCTGATATTGCTTTAGCACCATTATCTCACCTTTACATCATACGGAGTTTGCTTGAACTCTATATTTTTACTAACCCGTGAAGCTTCCCCATAAACTACCAGTTTGTCGTAGGGGAGATTGCCTATGCAAGAAGTTATTATATTGAGCGTTTTACTGGTTAATACGTTCCCGCCGTTCACACGTTTATCGTGTAAAATACCATTATAAAGCAGTGCATAAGCGACACCGTTATACACCCCTAAAAATGGAGAGGCAGTAGTTGGTTTGTTCCAAGGTGTTTTAGTCTCGCTGAACCAAATGTGGGTAGCAAGGTTGTCAAAGGTAATATTCGGCTGAATATTGCCCTCCTCGTCAAATACAGGCTCGCCCAACTCAAAGAACCTAAAACCGCCACCGCCAGTCCAACCGACAGCTTTACTTATTCCGCCCTGTTCGCCGTCAATTACCTTTTGCAGGCGCACGGCGCAATGCGTTTTTGCGTGTTCACCCATCTCAACGCCAATATATCTCCGTCCCATCTTTTGAGCTACGGCAGCAGTCGTGCCTGAGCCAAGAAACGAGTCAAGGACAAGGTCGCCTTTATCGGAATACATAGTTAGTATTCTTTCCAAAAGACTTTCAGGTTTCTTTCCATTCTTAAAGCCAATACCGCCTTCTAAATCTAATCTTCCCCAAGAAATGTCGTCCCAAGAAGTGCCAAGTTCCTCTGTTTTTGAAACTTTATCTCCTATCTTATTAGCAGAGTCCTTAAACCAAACAACCAAAGTCTCATTCCAGATATATTTCGTTGTTGCCTGTCCTTTTGACTTCCCGCTTGTTGGAATATAATCAAATGATATTAGTTTTTGCTTTTCATTTACAATACCATTTACTCTCGGCAAAATTGAGGTCTGGGCATTGGTAACCATAAATATTCTATCATAATATTTAGAATATGCTTGGCTTTGTGTTAGATTTTCTTCTTTCATTACTTTTGAGATACTAGAAAAAACAAAATCTGTATGCTCAAATACTTTAAGCCCATCTACTTCCTCTATTTGTTTTCGGTTGCCAAAATCCATAATAATTCTAGTATAGTAAAATCCTTTATCCTCATCTTTATGCTCTTGAATATGAACATCTATCGGGGTTTCTGTGTATAATTTTCTATACACAAATTTAATTCTATTTTTACAATACATAAGCACAAACTCTGTATTTTTCTTGGCTTTCTTATCTTCACCTCCGCCACTAGCCCCAGAACTAACTTTTGCTTTGATGCTGATTGTGTTTAAGAAATTGCTACGGTCAAATACTTCATCCATAATGACTTTTAAGTATGCCATTTCATCGTCATCTATTTGAATAGATATTACACCATATTCTGCTAATAACTCCCTTAATAATTCTACTCTTGGATACATCATAGCCAACCAAATAGAATGCTCTAAATTATCATCATATCCAACATCTTTACCATCTGCATCCTTTCTTGCTCCAGTATTATATGGCGGGTCTATAAAAATACACTTAACTTGCCCCGCATAGAAAGGCAACAGGGCTTTAAGTGCCTGTAGGTTATCGCCTTGAATAAGCATATTGCCAGTGTTTTTATCGCCATAAGAAAGTTCAGGTTTTTCGGTTAGCAAGCGATACGGCGTGTGTTTCGCCGCTTTCAAGTCTTCTTCACGTGTAAGCCAGTTCAGTATAGGCATTGTGCTATTTTTCCCCTTTTGTAAAACTAACCAAGATTATTTTGAGAAAGTTATGAACGGGTATTTCTCTCCCCCTAGATGAGCGTCAATGGCTGAACAAACCCCCCTCGTCTCCTGCGGAGACACTCCCCCGTTGGGGGAGAATATAAGAGGGGTGGCGGTGAAACCGCTGGGAAGGGTTAGGATAGGGACTCATAGCATTTCTTTTGACATCTAAAAATAATCGTGCTACAAAGGTAAAAAACGTGTCATTCTAACCTTGGCTAAATTTACAAACTTTTTATTGGCTTATGAGCTATTGCTGGAGTATATTTGACGTACTTTCGTCAAGCATAATTTACCTGTTTTTAATCTAGTCGGGTGTATAGTTGCCAAGGTAAAACTTGACAGGTTTTCATTCTGTCTGTTATTATATATCCATAAGGTAGTTGAGGGTAATGTCATGTTAGCAGTTAAAGGGTTTTACGATGGAAATGCTGTAAGGGTGAATGAACTGCTACCAGCAAGGCATAGTGGCAGTGTAGAAACTATTCCTAATGCATTCTTGACAGAACTTTTAGACATAACAAGAAGAATTTTCACGATATAAAGGCTTTTCCCCCTTGCTAATCTGTTTATTTTAGTATATTATTGTTCTAATGCAGAATAATGATATTCAAATATCCTGTCTTGGCGGGGCAGGCGAGATAGGGATGAACCTATATGTCTATGAAACAGCACGCAATGCAGTGGTAGTTGACTGTGGGGTGATGTTTCCGAATGCCTCTATGCCGGGTGTTGACTGCCTCTACCCGCGTATGGACTATCTAAAACAGATTAAAAAGAAAATTGACGGCATAGTATTCACACATGGTCATGAAGACCACATCGGTGGCGTGGATATGCTAGTTGATATTTTAAGAGTGCCTATATACACAGGGGCGTTCACGGCACGTCTGGTGGAACATAAACTCAGCTACGGGCAGACAAAAGCAGAGATTAAAGTTGTTGATGGGCAACGTAGCCATGAAATTGGCGGGTTTAAGATAGATTTCGTCAGATTGCCACACTCTATCCCTGATACGTATGGTTTGCGCCTTACCAGCGGCGATTTTTCGGCGTTGCACATGTCAGACTTGCGAGCTGATAATTTTAATAAACTAGCTGCAAGTCTAAAAACAGATAACCTCACCTGCCTATTGTTAGACTCTACTAACGCTAACTCAAGCAACAAGATTAATATCAGTGAGGAAGAGGTTTATGAGAATCTCGTTAAGCTATTTAAGCAGGCTAAAGGACGTATATTTTTCACAACATTTGCCTCTAATGTGACTCGTGTCAGCTCGGTAGCGCGGGCAGCTAAACGCGTCGGGCGCAAGATTGTCATAGTAGGAGCAGCTATGGAGCGCACTACGTTGATAGCTAAAGAGATGGGGCTGATAGATTTGCCCGATGATATGCTACTAACGGCTAATACGGCGTTCCACGAACCTGCTGATGATTTAGTGTATATGGCTGGGGGTTGTCAGGGCGAGTTTGCCAGTGCATTGCATTCTATAGCCTTTGATGAGCGCAGAGTCATTAAGATGTCGGACGACGATACGTTAATATTTAGTTCACGGGCTATACCCGGCAATGAGATGAACATAAGTGCTGTCATAAACGCCGCTATGCGACTTGGGGCAGATGTAGTGCAGGCGAGTGATGAGTTTGTGCATACTTCAGGACATATCACGCCGAAAGATGCGGAGATGCTCATTAAGGCACTCAAGCCCAAATATTTTATCCCTATACATGGCGAGTATATGCACATCAAGAAAAACATTGATGTTGCAGTTAAGTCTGGCGTTAGAGCTGATAACTGTTTGCTCATGGAGTCTGGGGAAAAGCTCATTTTTAGGGATAGTTCCTTTATGAATAAGAGAGAGGTGCCGTCTGGCAGGCTATATGCCGACCACAGGGGCAACTATCTATTTGACGATGACGGGTTGAATGTGCGCAGGCAACTAGCACGTGATGGGCTTGTGTTACTGGGGTTAGACGGCAAGGGCGTGCGGGTGCGCACGTATGGATTCACTATGAGCAATGCACAAAGCACACAACTGAAAGGTATGTTAAAGGATATTCATACGGGGGTTAAGGGTGGCAGAGATTTAATTATTCGCACCGTCAGACGCTACTTCCGCAAATACCAAGACAGACGACCAGTTGTGGAAATTTTGTAGTGATTAGTGCTAATTAGCGGCATGGACAGAAACATTAACCCCATCCATCTTATCTATCAACCCAAGCTCAATACACATTTGTTTGTGCATACTCACCGTAGGTGTAGTCTATCCAACAACAGGGGTGAAGCTTTCCATCTGTTGTATAGTGAATAGTTTTGAAAGGCAACCTGTTGCAAACTAACCTATTCTCGTTAAAGCGTTATCGGACAAATATTTCGCTAACAGCTCGCCCGTTTTAGTGATTACATCTAAGCAGTTGAGTCTTTGTTCACGTGTCCCAAATTCATGTTTGCGTATGACATCACATGTTGTGCCATTAAATTGTGTCTTAAAACAGTTATGAAAACCTTTGCTGAGTTTATAAATCTCTGACAAGTCGCCGTCCTGTGGCTCAATACGTCCCTTCAAAGCACCCAGCACCATTATGCTAGCTGAAAGCGCACCGCAAATGTCATTTGAATGACCTATCCCACCACCAAACCCAGTGGCTAACCTTACACCGCTACCGACGCCAAGCTTGCACAGCTCATCAAAGGCTTGAAGCACAGACTCCGAACAATTTAGCTTCTTTCTGTAGTTGTCGCCAGAAAGCTCCCCCGCATTAGCAATAAACATGCGCCCTCCAACCAAAACATGATATATAGCGTTGTAAATATACCATAAAAATAAGAAAATAGCATAAAAAGTTAAGCACTGGTAGTTGCTTGTATTTTTATGTAATTTCTGTATAATATCGCATAATGCCTGAACCTATAATATATGCTAAAGATGTTTGCAAGACATTTATTGCCACCTCTGTGGGGCATACGGACGTTCGTGCGCTGGATAACGCCCACCTCACGGTTGAGGCAGGCGAGGTTGTTGTCATAATCGGTCCCAGCGGCTCTGGCAAGTCAACGTTTTTAAGAACTTTTAATATGTTAGAGCGACCAGACAGCGGCAAGATTATCGTTGACGGGATGGATTTAATGGGCGATAGTTTCAACATAAATAACCTACGGGCTGAGATAGGGATGGTGTTTCAGAGTTTTAACCTATTCCCGCACATGACTGCGCTTAATAATGTGACACTCGCACCTAGTGTTGTCCGTAAAGTGTCAAGCGAGGAGGCTGAAGAAACGGCTAAATATTTTTTACAGAAAGTTGGGCTTGGAGACAAGTTTTATGCGTATCCCTCGCAACTGTCTGGCGGACAGCAGCAGCGGGTGGCAATTGCGCGCTCACTTGCTATGAAGCCTAAGGTAGTATTGTTTGATGAGCCGACCAGTGCCCTAGACCCAGAGATGATAGGCGAAGTGTTAGATGTTATGAAACAGCTTGCCCGCGAGGGTATGACTATGGTGGTGGTAACGCACGAGATGGGCTTTGCTAATCAAGCGGCTGATAAGGTGGTCTTTATGAACCAAGGAGCGGTTTTAGAGGTTGACACCCCGCAAAACTTTTTCAACAACCCAAAAAATGAACGACTGAAGCAATTTTTGAATCAGATATTATAGTAGCTCATCAGCCTATAAACACTGTCTTTACTTCCCCTATAATTTCCCTTGCCTTTTTTAGGTCTAGCCCGACCTTTTCAGCTACAGAATGGCGAGATAGAAAAGCCATTAGCCAGCCACTGCACATCATACTCAAAGGCGCACACAAAACCATTCATTGCTATGCGACCGACCTTCTGTCCATGATAAAAAATATTGATAACTTTATTTTGCATCTATAATCTCGTCTAACGATTGAAAGTTCTTGCGGGCAAACAACTGGTTAAAATCATCTTCATAGCCCAACACCACAGCAATTTTGAATAGAGCAGATAGCGATATTTCACCCTTATTTTCTAAACGCTTGATTGAACCAAGACTGACGCCAGTCCTGTTTGCCAATACACTCTGCGAAAGTCTCGCCTCTTTGCGGCGACTTTTTATTCGTTCAATCAACCCTAGCTTTATAGCTAATATATTATCCATTTATACTATTTTCACCTTATTATAGCTAATATAATAGCTATAATAGGACGAAAAGTCAAGAAAAATTATACAATTTACTAGAACCTTTCTATGTCCAGTGCCAATGGCATCTTATCAAACAGGAATGGGTCTTTCTCCATCATAGAGGTGATTTGCGAAAGAAATTCGCGATAGTTCTCGTCTTTCAGCTGTTTTGCGGCTGTGAGGATTAAGCTACGGTAGTCCCATGGATATTGCAATGTGTAGTTTGGCAGAGTCTCGTCTAGGCGTGGCGCATTATGGTTTATCAGATAGTATAACAGCATATAATACGTACTCTCCTTGTCTAGCTGTTTCATCTGTAGCAACGTGCCAAGAGTTGCTTCTGCATTGACAAAGTCCCTAGTCCATAGGAAAAAGTATAATGCCGCCTTATACTGCGGAACATACCCCATATCGGCACGTCCTAGCTCCTGTAAGTGGCGAATGCCCAGCGGTTTGTCGTGTAGCAGGGTTGCAAGGTTCACCATAGCTACCTTGACACGTTTCTTATCAAGGTGTGCGCTGATATACATATCAGACAATGTTCGCCTGCGCTGCGCCATAATATATTTCGCCGACATCACGGTGTATAGGTCATCTGACGGATGCTCAACAATCCCAGACGCAGGTTTAGTTGACAACTCTATCAAATATTGCAACTCTTTGCTCCTATATAGCGGGCTTTTACCGAACTCTCGCAAATGTCGCTCATCTCTATTAACCATATATTGCGCAAGCGAGCGGATACCTTTAGTGTAATTATTAGGGTTAGTGTCGTTATCAGCCTCAGCAATCACCTTATCTGGAACGTTTAACGCAATAAATGCTAGATACTTTGCCTGTTTTATCATAGTCAGCAACATATTTGTAGTCTGCCCTGCATGCTGACTGGTAAGCCCTAAATATTCATCCGCACTGGAAATAGCCGCACTATACGCCCCTTTAGCTTCTATTATATCCCCCATCCGTTCCAGTGCAAGCCCGCGCCCTAGGTGAGCAGGGGACATATAGCTATTCTGTGATATGGAATTATTAAAATACGTAAGCGCACTATTCATATCGCCGTCAAAGTAGTACATAAGCCCAATGTTATAATACACAAATGCATTTGATTTTAATAAAACTTCTGCACCCTTGAAACGATGCATAGCCTCGTCAAAGTTAAACTTGATAACATTCTCCACCCCCGTGTTGTTCTGCCTCACCCCTTCGCTGAATGCAAGCGAGCGTTCAAGCTCCCCAAGTGCAGCATCAGCATCGTTATTCTTAACCATCTTATAGCCTGTGGCTAAGAATTGATACATTTCATCAGGTTCTACGAAAAACGGATATAACAACATACCAGCCACGTCTGTCGGCGTATTATCAAACTTATAGACAAATGGCATATCGTTGCCGAGAGGCAGCAACGTAAAATTAAACTGCGGTACACGCAAAGTAATGATTTGGTCGTTCACATAATTATTCAATAACTCTGAAACGCGTTCAGAGTTATGCAAATTCCATGCTACAGCGAAGTTATACCAAAAATATTCCGCCTTAGTTTCGTTTATTTGTAACGCCATCTTTTCAGCCGCACGCATATCTCCCTGCTTAAACAGGAGGAAACTTTTATAGATAAAGTAGTCATCGCTTGTATGCACCGGCACACGTGCCAGCATTGCCTCTGCTTGCGACAGGTTCATCATCCTAGAATAGAGCGCCACCCGTGCCAAGTTCACAAATGGACTATCGGCATTGGTAGCTGTTAGCATATCCTGCGCTACCAGCGGGTTAGATTCATACAAGCAAATATGGCGCACTAGTTGGTAAAATAACTGTTCGCTATACGGATAAAGACTATTAGCACTGCGAATATAATTGCCCGCTTGACTCACACGTCCACGTGCAATCATAACACCGTAATATGCGACTATAGCATCAGAGTCGGACGGATAGTCTGATAGTAGATGAGATGCCTCGTCCTCCGCCCTATTTACATCAAGATTGTGCAAATAGCTTTCTATTAGGCGCAGGCGATATTCTTTCTTAGGATTCCATATAATCAATCGTCTTAACGTCTCCGCCTCACTGTCATAGCGTTTCATCTCAGCAAACAATGTTGCTAGTTTGTTGTTGCCCTCATCGCTAGTCTGGTCTTGGTTGAACGCTAACATAGCCCTGTCAAAGGCAGTCCCTTTGTCGCCACGTGTCCACGATATATAGGCAAGGTTATACAGGACAGCAAAATCTTTAGGCTCTAAAAGCTCTAATATTCGCTCCCCCTCGTCTAATTCGCCTATGCTTACTAGATAGTTAGCATAGTTTGACAGGACGAAGTCAGATGTGTTGTCAATGGAAAGAGCCTTTTCATAGTAATATTTCGCCTTAGCAGAATTATTATTTTTGATAGATATATTCGCCATATCAATATACACGCGAGCAGACTTCTGTTTGTTCACAAGACGTGAAAGGTAGTTCTCTGCCTCAACAGTCTTCTCTTGCTCGGCAAGCACAGCAACAAGATTCATTACCGCCTCATCAAAGCTAGGGTCTTCAACGACTGCATTTCTAAAACAGTTTTCTGCACTTACTATGTCGCTAGTCATATAGTAGCTGACACCCATATTATAGTAGGCAACCGCACGGTTCTGCTTCAAGCCTTGTTCATAGTGTGATATAGCACCATGAAAATCACCTTTTAGGAACAGTTCATTACCAGCACTGATTTCTGGTATGACGCTTTCAACAATCATAGTGACCTGTCTAGCGGATGAGTTGTCAACGGATGGCTGCGCTGGCTTCTTGTTGCAAGCAAAGGACACAATTGCCAGCAATATAATACACAAACACTTTATAATTAAGTTCTTATTAGCCATTACGTCCCTTTATATGCAATCATAATGGCATCTACCAATATTATTAACAGCAACGCTGGCAATATATTGCCTACACGTATTTTTGCCATACCTGACACATTTGCACCTATACCTAGTATCATCACCCCGCCTACCACCGTTAAACCATTTATGTAGAGCGGATTGTTCATTAAAAATACTAGCTGCGATGCACCCAGCGAGATTGCCCCCTGAATAACCAACACAGAAACAGCGGAAAATAGCACACCTATGCCCATTGTCGCAGATAATAAAATTGACGATACAAAATCCATCATACTTTTTACAAACAATACATCAGGCTCATCTTTCAATCCATCGTTCAACGAGCCTACAAAAGCCATTGCTCCTACACAAAATAGCACTGTGGACGTAAGAAATGCACTCACAAACGTAGCATTGCTAGAACCCGTCCGCTCCTTTAACCACTCCCCGAACCGCTCTATAGCCCCCTCAACATCTAACAATTCACCTATTAACGTGCCCAGCGCAATACAGAAAACCACTGACAGAACGTCGTGCTCCTCCATAATCATACGAACGCCAATCGCCATAACTACAAGCCCAAATGCTTTCATCACGCGTTCAGACAATTGTCCGTGCGTGTTTTGTGCGCTTGAAACATGGGTTGTATTCTTGCGTCCAAGGCGGGATACTCCTAGCCCTATTACACCGCCAGCAACCACCGCTACAACATTTACTAAAGTGCCTGTTATCATAGTGCTTCGTTCATACTACCCGTGCGATAGCCGAGCATATCAATAGACACATAAGTAAAGCCCAAATCTTTGAATCTATTATAAACATCTGCCCGTCTAGCCTGTTCTGTCAGCTGAACAAAACCCGCATCGTCTGTCTCTATGCGAGCAAGGCTACCATTGTGCAGACGCACACGCACTTGTTTTAGCCCTAAATCTAGCAGGTACTGCTCGGCTTTGTCTATCATACCAAGTCGGGCAGGCGTTATTTCCTCTCCATAGGGGAAACGTGACGATAGGCAGGCAAACGACTGTTTGTTCCAAGTGTTGAGATTAAGTCGTTTAGATAGTTCCCGTATCTCTGATTTATATAGTTCTGCAAAACGCAACGGGCTTTTCACCCCTTGTTCACTGATAGCAGTAAGCCCCGGTCTATAGTCGCCGTTATCGTCCATATTAGAACCTTCCGCAATATTTACAATATCATGCTCACGAGCGACAGCCCAAATCTTGTTGAATAGTTCACTCTTGCACAGATAACAGCGGTTAGTAGGGTTATGTGAAAAACCTTCAATATCAAGCTCTTCAGACTCAACTATGATATGTTTAACGCCGATAGACACCGCAAATGCTCTTGCTTCATTTAGTTCTCTCTCTGGGAATGAACACGATTTAGCGGTAATCGCTATAATTTTATCAGCTAACACATCACGGGCAACTTTCAGCAGGAATGTTGAGTCCACCCCGCCTGAGAACGCCACAGCAACGCTACCAAGCGAGCCTAGATATTCATGCAGTTTATTATACTTAGTCTGTAAATCCATAGGGGTAATCATATAGTATGATGAGCACTTCTGTCAAGCATTAGGCACTTAGCATCTTAATGCAATTTTATTCTCTATTTTTCTTGCACACAGCTAGGATTGATAGCCCCGGTAGGTGAATGTGCAGTTTGTCTAGGACTTTATTTATGAAGAAATCAACATTTAATGCTATTTTTGCCATTTTAGTTCTTATGTCATTTTTGCTATAATCCCATACTACGTATTCAGCAATATTTAAGGCATGCTCATATCGTATTTTAAGCGTTTTCAGCACTAATGTTATAGCACTCAATACAAACAAGCTCGTATAGAAGTAGTGGCTCTTTTCTACTATTAGATTGTTGTCAACGAGCAACCTCAATAATCGCCCCTTGCGATAGCGGCGAAAATGCCCAACAAAAGAATCGTGCGGAGACCATAAGAACTGCCACGCTGGCACGGTTATCACGACACTTCCATTATCTGATAGTTTATTGAGAACACCTTTCAGAAATGCTCCTTCATCCTCTACGTGCTCCAGAACATCCATTAACAAGACACAATCTATAGATTTGTCCTCTAGTTTCTCAATGTTATTTAGACAGATTACCCCTCCATCGTCCCGCTGAGCATCAGGAAAGGCTAAATCAACAGCAAAAACCTTGCCCTGCGTTTTGTCTAATAGCTTTTTTGCAAAGTAGTTATCTCCCGAGCCAATGTCTGCGTATGTATGTATGTATGTATGTATGTATGTAGTATGTATGTATGTATTAGACGGTTGCGGTATGATACCTAGTATGCATTCAGCTCGCGACAATTCCCACGGGTGTCTATACTCCCCTGCACCAATCTCTTTTACATCCATACGGCTAGTTTAGCATATCTATAAATTATAGCAACATTGATTTACGCCACCGTGACAAGGAGTTGTCGGCGATTATACATTTGACTGGACTAGAATGTTGTAAGTAATCCTTACGCTGTGAACGTATGAATGGTTTTCTAAGGGCAGTCAGAGATTATTAGGTATTTCTCTCCTCATCAGTGGAGGCTAAGAATAGCTTTTAATCTCTAACTAACCCTTAAAACCAGTAATAAAAAATGGAATATCTTTTACCAAGGTGCAATCAGGCGATACGATACCCGATAATCTAACAACTTTTTTCCGTGCAACCTCAGAACCAACAACAGAACCCAACGCTAGCATATTGGTGTTGTCATTAAATCAGTCGCAAATTGTCAGACCGCTATAGCTTTATTTCAACCAGATAGCGTATCCTTCCCCAAGCACATAATGATTATACACAGACACCAATAACGAGACAAACCCTAAAAGGTGCTTATGGGACGGTAAGGGACGATAAAATGAGGGGAGAATATAACTCCCCCCTTAGGAGAGGTGGCGACAAAATTAAACAAAACTCTCCGCCATTCGTTCCAGTTTCCAGTTTGCACCGATATGTCCTAGCTGGGATGCACGATGAAAGTAAGATTCCGCCATATACGGCGATTTTGCTACCCAGTCCCCGCTGGCATACATATTGCCGATATTATACAACGCTGCAGCATTGCCCTGCTCTGCTAGTTGCGCATATATCAGATATGCCCGTTCTAAATCTCTGCTATTGCTCTTATAATACATATCCGCCAGCGCAAGCATTGCCAGTTCATAGCCCTTGTCAGCCGCCTTAGTGTACCAATATATAGCCCTGTCATCGTTGCGAGCAATCCCCTGACCAAACCTATACATCAGCCCTAGATTATACTGCGCCGCAATATGCCCCTGAACCGCTGCTTGGTGATACCACTCAAACGCCACCTCGCGGTCAACGCCGCAACCCTGCTCGCCGAAAAAGTAATTGTTGCCTATTTCATAGCAACATTCCGATGAATGCAACGCTTCAGCCGGTTGTTCCGGTAAAACTAGCATAATGAAACCCCTAATTTTATTAGCCGCAAGCAGACATTCTTTGTCTTACAAACCGCTTATCTATACTACATGCAGGATGGTATCCTTACACTCCCGCTCGTCTAAACCTTAACTCTATCATCCAAGCAACTTAAAATACCGCCTAAAATAATTAAACCCTGAGAACAGCGATGCTACTAATGCTACATGGATTAACACCGTTCCCGTAATAAATGCTGGCACATAAAACCCACCTGAACTGCCCGCTGAATATATATCAAACATCTTAAACGGATATATAACAAGACTGTCATAAAATATTATAAAGCCAATCGCAATATTCTGTAGCAACGTCTTAAACTTGCCCCACTTATCCGCCGCTATTATCACACCTTTAGACGCCGCTAAATCTCTCAAAGCTCCCACAGCAAAATCTCTAAACAACATTAAAATAGGCACATAAACGGCTAACTTGTGCATATCCACTAGTGCTATCATAGCAGCCGCTACATAAATCTTATCAGCAACGGGGTCTATTATCTTACCGAAATTAGTAACAAGTTTATACTTACGGGCAAGCCAGCCGTCCAACAAGTCAGTTAGCGCAAACAACGTCCACAATATCGTAGCAAGCAAGTTTGAATATGGGAAACCCGCATACATCAGTGCAAGGTATATAGGTATCCCTACTAATCTGCATAGCGTTATCACATTAGGAGCGTTAAATATATTGCCCATACGCTATGCGAACTTAACCTCCATTATCTCATACTCTATCTCGCCACCCGGCGCAGGCACTACTGCATTATCACCAGTCTTCTTTGATAGTATCGCCTTAGCAAGGGGAGACATCACAGACACCTTGCCTTTGGTAATATCAGCCTCGTCAGGACCAACTATCGTATATAGCTTGCGCTCATTGGTGTCCACATTTTCAAGACTTACCGTAGCACCAAATATGACCTTGTCGCCTTTCAGGTCAGATACATCTATCACCTCAAAACGTGACATCTTGCTGTCAAGCTCCGATATGCGCGCCTCTATTATCCCCTGTTTTTCTTTGGCGGCATCATACTCGGCATTCTCGCTGAGGTCGCCCTGACTGCGTGCATCGGCAATCTCCTCTATAACTTTCTTCCTATCAACATTTTTAAGGCGTTCCAGCTCTGCTTTCAGCCTAGCATGACCCTCTCTGGTAATCGGTATGTTGTCCATATCTGCTCCTTAGATAAGTCTCTGACAAATCCTCTAAAATATTTGTGGATAGTAGCACATTTTTAACAATTTTTCAAGAGGAAAATGTAATATACTCCCCTATCGTTTTTTCTGTGTGTCTCCATTCACCAACAGTTCTGCGTCCGTCCACACCGCAATACCTGCACATCGGCACCGGCGATGCTAAAAAGTTTATAACCTCATCTATATTCGCCACTTCGTGTATATCTACATAATCATTACTGGTGAGCGGCACGTGCTCTCCAAAGTGCTTATTGAAATGATGAATATTTAAGATAACGCTACATGTAGCAAGTTTGCCATCTCGCAACATTAGGCAAGCATTCGCCATAAAACACTTTGCATAGTTGAGCTTAACATCGCCACTGCCTTGCAAATCCAGCGGATATTGCTGGGAAAACTTGACAACGATATTTTGGAAGTAGTCCAACTTGCAGTCAAAACTTGCCGCATACTCATCTACCCGTTGCCAATCTACGACAGGATATTTTGTAGGGGAAACTTTAATATTATACCGCTTTATAGCCTCCCAGAACTCCGCCTTTTGTTGCAACAACAACAAACCATTTGTCACTAGTTTAATATCAGTCTGCGGGAAGTTCTCTCGCGCCACTCTGAAAAATGGGATAATATCGGGGTGCAATAGCGGCTCGCCCCCCATTAGGTGTATGACGTCAATCCCTCGTTTATAACGGCTAGTTAACTCCCGCATACGCTCCATATCATGTATGAAACTGTCAATATTCGCAAATTCCGCCTCCGCTAACTGCGAAAAGTGCGAACAACTATAGCAGCCTAGATTGCAATGCTCGGCTAGATGTATCTCTAGCTTGTGTATAGGCAGGCGGAAACAATATGGGGGCAAGACTAGCTTTAATAGCCGCTTGAACGGCACGGACAGCTGACTATAATTCCATCCTTTCACACTAGAAACATAATAAAGTTGTTGCAATGCCTTAAAGAAACGCATCCCCATCAGCATATCTCTGCCTATATGAATACCTAGTCCGCGCACAAGGCAGAAAATGACAAGTTTCGCAGAATTAAACGCTTTGCTCCAAAAGCTAACATTTAATTGCCCTTTCAATGGGGAGCGGGCAAGATATGGATAAAAATACAAAAAGCCACTACACGCTGTAAATAGCCGCGCAACTCCGCTAAACACATTCCACGGGCGACACTGTGGAGCACCCGCATAGTGAAATATTGCAACATCTTTATCAACAATAGGCTGACAGCCAGTCAGCCTATAAAACTTGCTTGTCATAATGGTATTCCACGCTGATGATATATAGGCAATACGCCCCTTACAGCAGATATTTAGCAAGTCGTTATCAGCAAAGTGCAGTTGCTTTACATCTCGCAATATCCCTACAACTCTGTCAATAAAATTGCCCTTGCGCATACGGGCAAGGTTCATCAACAAAACACCAGAATTGACATAGTCACATTTAGACACCCCTAGTTTGCGAAAATAGCCCGACAGCGGATGGCTGTCAGGCAAAGAACTTATCCAGAGGTCGCGTGCGCCTCCAAGCTCGTTATCTCCAAGAGCTGTGTTAAACAACTCTGCAACGTCCCGCCTGACGATAATATCGCAGTCCAGATAAAGCAGTTTATCTAAATCTGGGAATATCTGTGGAGCAAAAACCCGATAAAATGCTGACAACGGGTATCTGCCAGCATAGACACTCCCCAGTCTATCCTTATATTCCGCAACAACAGCGGCATCGCTAATAAAATCAAGCGAAATATCTGTGCGACCGTCAGTAATAGCATGCAACGCTATCCTGCTAGCCTCTGTCAACCCCACGTCAATCACATAAACCCTATAGCTGTTTTGCGGAGACGCGTGCCGCACAACTGAGCCTAGCGCACAGGATAGCTGGACGGCGAAATTATTATCAGAAACAAAAAGAATGGATATATTCATAGTTAGCTAGCATTTACTCTGCTATAAGCAATATCTCAACATAGAATGATTCGTGCGGTATTTGGACTATTCTAAATTTATACCCCAATCCCCAACTTTCAAGCATCGGCTTAATATGAAAAAAATCACTCGGATTATGATATATACTGATAAAGAGAACGGGCTTGTCTCTGCAGATAAGCCCCCGTGCACCAGCTAAAAAGTTTTGCTCAAAGCCCTCAATATCAATCTTAATCAGCCCTACCTCGCCTAGCCCCTCACGTTTAGCAAAGTTATCTAGTGTGTCACACTTAATCTGCTCTGAACCTCTATTCTTATAGCTCATCACAAGGCTACTCATCCCCAAGTTCACAGACATTGCTGCCTCCCCCTCGCTGTCGCCGAGCGCAAGTTTGACAGGGACGATATTTTTAGTGCCGTTTAGTTGGATAGTCTTGAGTAGTTGGGAATAGTTGCCACTGGTAGGCTCAAAGGCATATAACTGTTTATCGGTATATTGTGCCAACACCACAGCAGAATCGCCTATGAATGCACCTACATCTAGTATATTTTTAGTGCGGATTTCAGCTAGCCTCATTAAAGTGTCTTGCGGTTTGCCATCGTGATAGCTAAGCTCTGGAACGGAAGGAAATTTGTAACGTCCGCAAACAAAATAGTCGTTCATATTAGATACGCCCTCTTTCATCTGTTGCATCTGCCTACGCCATTCCTTCTCCTCATCGGGATAGATATCCAATACAAGCTCACAGGCAGGGTCGTCTATGGCAAGACGGACACCCCGCAAAACCCTGTCAACCGTATCTACACTGCCACTATCCATACCCGCAACTAACATGTCGTAAGCATCTGACTTAGCTATACTAGCAAAAGAGGTTCTCCAGTCATCAAATACGGGGTCGTCTGCTACCGCTATATTCATAAGCGACCAGTCGCGCCGTTTTCTGCGCCTATGTGTCTTATACCACTCGCATAAACGAACAAGCCCGCTCATCAATAACTTGTTTTTGATGTCCACACTTACACCGAAAAGGTTTAGGACTTTATGGCTACCCGCATCATACAAGTATATAATTTCAGAAAGTTTCAACTATTATTCCTTTTGTTTCCCGTGAAACATTTTTATTTCAACAAATTAAACGCTAGTCCAGTGACTGGTTTCGGATAAAAATAGGTAGACTTCTGTGGCATAACAAGTCCATTCTCCGATACCTCTTTTATGGTCTCTGCGGGTAGTCCCGCCAACACAAAGCCAACCTTTGCGCCGCTGCTGCTGTCAGTTTCGCTATAAACATCCTCTAGTTCTTGATAAAAATGTAGTCCCTGTTTAGCTAGCAGTTGCGCATCGGAGAACATGAGGTGCTTTTTCAGTATGCCGTGCTCCAGCGTATAGGTGTCCACTGCACGGTATGGCTGAGGAAAAGTGTCTATTAGTGCCTTTTTAGCAGTCAATATATGCGTAATCCCATTAGCCCTTATCAATATCTGTCCCGTAGTGGGCAAATAGTCCTCCTTGTTGCACAATTTCACGTCAAAATCTGTCTTCAGCGCATTGACTAGACTGTCAGGGGTTATCCCATTTTGCAAATCTACCACCCTATGGGTCGGCAACACCAACAGACCCGGGTCATAAAAGTTCACAAAGAACATCATTATATAGTCATAGGGCATATCGGTCTGGGAACCGTCTTTGTCCCTCATCTCATCTCTATACGTAAGAGCCGTTTCATAGCGGTGGTGTCCATCGGCTATGTATATTGATTTATCTGCCATAAAGGTCTGTAGTTCTGCTAAATTCGCAGTCTCGTCTATAGCCCACAAGGAATGTTTTATATTTTCATAGTCAACCGTGCTAACATTTGGCAACCCCTGCTTATAGCGATAAATAATATTCTTTTCATCTAGGTATAGTCCAAAGATTGGGCTAAAATTAGCCTGCGTAGCCCTCATTAACTCTAGCCTATCTTGCTTAGGGGCAGACAACGTTTTTTCGTGCGGATATACAGAGCCTTTGCCGAAATTTTCTAGTTTTAATAATCCCAACAGCCCAGTGCGCACATAGCTCTTGCCATTATAGCTGAACTCTTGCTCATAGATATAGAACTTGTCAGCAGATTCCTGCATAAGCACGCTCTCAGCAAGCCACTTATTAAATGTTTCTGCTGCACGTTCATATTTATCAGTCCCGCCCACTGGTAGGTCAATACTTACTACATTGTGCGGGGAGCGTTGCAACAACGTTTCACGCTCCGCAGGAGATATTACATCGTAAGGAGGTGCAATAACCTCATTTAATAACACCTTTTCCAAATCATAGTGGATAGGTTTGAACGCTTTTATTATAGCCATTTATTCACCTCGTTCATTAGTTCATTAGTTTGAGCTTGGCAAACTTCCGCTTGCCTACCTTCAACACCGCATCAGGCTTGTTGACTTTATATGTTAAAATATCCGTTATACGTTCCCCGTCTAGCGACACACCGCCTTGCTCAGCTATTCGGCGCGCCTCGTTGCGACTAGGGGCAAAGTTCAATGCTGTGATAATATCTATCAACGCGGTGTCCGCCTTGTAGTCATAAACTTGCATATCCTCTGGATTTTCCCGTTTAGAGAATACGCGCTCAAACTCATCACGTGCCGTCTGCCCCGCACCCGCCCCGTGATAGCGCGACACTAACTCAACAGCAAGCTCCTTTTTAGCCGCCATTGGGTGTGCCACACCGCTAACCACATCAGCCTTTAGCTTAGCAATTTCCGCTACAGATTTATCGCTCAGCAGGGTATAGTAGTTCCACATCAAACCATCATTGATAGACATCAGCTTGCCGAACATGTCCCCCGCAGGTTCGTTTATCCCCACATAGTTATTCAGCGATTTGCTCATCTTATGAATGCCATCCAGCCCTACAAGTAGTGGCATAGTCAGCACATTCTGCCCACGCAATCCATAAGAGCGTTGTAGCTCACGCCCAACTAGCAAGTTAAACTTCTGGTCGCTACCGCCAAGCTCCACATCGCATTTGAGCGCAACTGAGTCATAGCCCTGCAGTAGCGGATACATAAACTCGTGAATGCTAATCGGGCGGTTCTCACGATAGCGTCTCTCAAAGTCATCTCGTTCAAGCATACGCGCCACAGTGTATTTAGCCGATAACTCTAACATGCCAACACTGCCAAGCGCAATAAGCCATTCACTATTAAAGCCAATAATCGTTTCGTCTGGGTCAAGCACCTTGAATACTTGTTGTTTATACGTTTCTGCGTTCTCCAGCACCTCTTCACGGGTAAGTGCCTTGCGCGTGTCAGACTTGCCACTAGGGTCGCCTACCATACCTGTAAAATCGCCTATAAGGAAAACTACCTTATGCCCGCACTGCTGGAACTGACGCATCTTCTGCAACAAAACCGTATGCCCCAAATGTAAATCTGGGGCAGTCGGGTCAAAACCCGCCTTTATAGTGAGCGGTTCACCAGTCTTTAACCGTTCTAAAAGCTCCTCACGACTTATAAGCTCATCTATTCCACGCTCTATAAGCTCTAACTGCTCCTGCGGATTCAAATATTCCCCCTACTTCGCGCGATTAGCAAAGAACGTGAGTGCCACATCAGGGAACACCGCATAGCTCAAAACGTCTTCAATAGGCGCATTTGGATAGCCCTTGTCCGCAAGCTCTTTCTTTAAATTTTCAAACTGCGGCTTTATATCGTTCGCTGGACGATAGTCTATAACTTTATCATCGCCGATAATCTTATGCCTTATCTCGTCTGATATAGGTCCGGGCAGTCTGCCGTATTTGCCGCGCACCATATCCTTAATCGGCTCTGGTATAGTGGTATAGCGACCAAACATTACATTAAACGTAGCCATTGTGCCAACCATTTGGCTGGTAGGAGTCACGAGCGGCGGATAGCCCAAATCTGCTCGCACACGCGGCATCTCAGCAAGCAATTCTGGGTATTTATCCTCAGCACCCTGCTGTTTCATCTGATTTAGCAGGTTAGAGAGCATCCCACCCGGTAGTTGGAATGACAATACTTTAGGGTCTATATCTATCGCCGCATTTAGCTCAAATGCTTTGATTAAATCTTTCTTCACAACGCGGAAATGGTCAGCTAGTTTGTTCAACTTATCACTATCCAGCCCAGTGTCGCGCTCATTGCCCTTTAACACCGCAACAAGCGATTCTGTGGCAGGCTGAGACGTAGACTCCGCAAATGGCGAAAGTGCAGTGTCCACAATATCAGCCCCTGCCTCAACCGCCTTTAGATACGCCATTGATGCCATGCCACTGGTGCAGTGAGAGTGCATCTGTATAGGAAGTTTCACATTTTCTTTCAATGCCTTTACTAGCTCGTAAGCCGTATATGGCGAAATCAAACCCGACATATCTTTAATGGCTATGGAGTGCGACCCCATATCGGCAAGCTTCTTCGCCAGCTGCACATAATCAGAGACTTTATGATATGGGCTAATCGTATAGACCAGTGCGCCCTGTATGTGCGCTTTAGCCTCTTGAGCCGCCTTGAATGAGCTTTCCATATTGCGCACATCGTTCAGTGCATCAAATATGCGTATGCGACTAACCCCGTTCTCCACCGAGCGTAGCACAAACTCACGCACCACGTCATCGGCGTAGTGGCTATAACCCAGTATGTTCTGCCCGCGCAAGAGCATTTGTATAGGTGTTTTCTTAAGATGCCTCTTCAGAGTCCGCAGACGCTCCCATGGGTCTTCATTCAGAAAACGCATACACGTGTCAAATGTTGCCCCGCCCCACGCCTCAATAGCATCGTAGCCGACCTCATCCATGGCTTCCAGCACAGGCAGCATATCGGACAGCCTCATACGGGTAGCCAACAGCGATTGATGCCCGTCCCTTAAAACAGTTTCCATAATCTTTACAGCTTTCGTTCCCATAAGTCACCCCCCTCCCCCATATACTCAATGACTATGTTATAACAAAAATTAGATAAAGACAAGGAACAATCAATGTATTTGAATTAATTAAAACTGCTATTTTTCAGGAACTCAGCTCCAAAATACTTTTTAGCACTCTTTGTTACGCTTGGAGCTAAAAGGAACAGTTTTAGACTGTGCCATTGCCTCTTCAAACCCGCCCTCTGCCTTAAGTTCACCACTCCTAACTATCGTCACTAGTTTCTCGTGTAGTGTCATAATATTCGCTGTTTCCATAGCACCCTCCTTGAATTTTTATATTATCGTGAAACTATAGCGCACTACTCTAAATTGAGCTAGCAAAAACAGGATATTTCTTGTAGATTATAGGCTAATATATTAAGTGATGTGTGAGGTATGAGCATTTGCTATGCTTTTACTAATAAATTCTTGACAGTGTCCGATATTATGGCTTATAATGCAATAATTCCAATGGGGATAAATATTTATGGATAAAAAAATTAGATTGGCAGAGCTTTTTTGTGGAGCTGGTGGCATCGGGCTTGGGGCTTCTTTGGCTAGTGTCGATGGTATTAGCATAGAACATATCTGGGCAACAGACTACGATAAAGACGCTTGCGCTACATACAGGGAGAATATAAAGCCCAAAGACGTGATATGTGAGGATATCCGCAAATTAGATTTTGAGAAATTACTAAAAAAATATGGGGAGGTTGATTGTTTGACCTTTGGTTTCCCCTGTAATGACTTTAGTTGTGTAGGGGAGCAGAGAGGACTTCATGGGACATTTGGTGCATTGTATGAGTATTGTGTAAAAGCGTTAAATGTTTTTAAGCCGAAATACTTTGTTGCTGAAAATGTTAGTGGTTTGAGGAATGCTAATGATGGTGAGGCTTTTAGTCGCATATTAAAAGCTTTTCGTTCTGCGGGTTATGAAATATACCCTAATTTATATTGCTTTGAGAATTATGGGGTGCCGCAAAAACGCCACAGGGTAATAATTGTTGGCATACGAAACGATGTGCCCATAAAGTTTGCTGTGCCGTCCTATAAGTCATTCTCAACAGTGGATAATTCTGTTGAAACAGCATTGAAAAATATTCCTAACGATGTGGCTAATAATGAATTGACCGCTCAATCGCCTGTCGTAGTTGAACGTTTAAAGCACATAAAGGAGGGCGAAAATGCTTTTACAGCAAAATTGCCACCACATCTGCAGCTGAATATAGGGGGCGTTAAAATAAGCCAAATATACAAACGGTTAAAGGCTAACGAACCAGCTTACACAATTACTGGAAGTGGTGGAGGTGGGACACATGTTTACCATTTTAAGGAAAACCGTGCATTGACAAATCGTGAACGTGCTCGTCTTCAAACGTTTACTGATAACTTTATTTTTCTTGGCTCAAAAGAAAGTGTTAGAAAACAAATAGGTATGGCAGTTCCACCCAGTGGGATAAAAATCGTCTTTGAAGCTCTATTGAATAGCATTGAGGGTAATGCATACGAAACTATAGAGGCTAAGATTTAATGTCCTCTATAATACTAAAGAAAGACCTTTTTAATGAAATTTTACTGCACCCAGCTGAACACTTTGATGAGCTTTGTGTGGTGTCTGGATTTGCTACCCCTGCTATGGCAGTACACCATTTATCAGCCGTAGAAGAAACTTTTGACAGAGACACCTTAAAGATAAACCTTATAATCGGAATGACCCCGTTGTCTGGCATATCAAAGCCACATCACAAAAACTTTGTGAAACTTGCAGAAAACAGACCTGATTTTGTGTGCTCATACATAGAACAGAATTCAGCACCTATACATACAAAACTATACACGTGGCTAAATAATGGTAAGCCAGAAATTGCTTTTCTTACATCAGCTAATTATACTCTTAATGCTTTTAGGCAACTACAAGATGAAGTTGCCACCGAATGCAATCCTGAAGAAGCTTTTGAATATTACAACTCCAAAATAGCACATTCTTCTTATTGCACTTGCCCTGAAGTGACAGACCTTGTGGTAGAGGCTGGCACGAAGACTTATGAAATACCTGAAGTAGAACATGAAGCAACAAAGACGAATGGCGAAATGGTAAAACTTCCTCTATTTTCAGAAAGAACTGGCAAAATACATAACCATGCAGGCTTAAACTGGGGACAACGAGATGGGCGAGAACCTAACCAAGCATATATACCAATACCAAGCAATATAGCAAGGTCAGGTTTTTTCCCGCCACGTGGTGAACATTTTTCTGTGTTGACTGATGATGGAATTCCTTTTGTATGTGCAGTGGCACAACAAAATGATAAAGCCATACACACGTCAAACAACAACAGCGAGTTCGGCGAATATTTTAGACGTAAACTGAATGTTCCACTTGGAAAACCAATAAGCCTTGCTAACCTAGATAGATATGGCAACAGATATGTTTCTTTTACCAAGATAAATGAAGAAGAATACTATATGGAATTTCAAGGTATATAGAACCATAAGGACAATTGTGCAGTATGCTAAAAACACTTTACCTTTTGGCTGGGACAAATGGTAGTAGCAAAAGCATTTTTGCAAAGGTGTTGCTGGCTATTAGGATTGAACTAATATACATATTCCTTTATGATGTTGAGGCTTGTATCTAGCGCGTAAAGAACCTTATTGCCAATAGCGGACACTACGTTTAATGCTGGTGACATCAGACGCCGTTATAAGCGCAACAGGAAAAACTTTGTTAACATAAAAGAGGGGGAACTTGCCCCCTCTTTATATTAAGCTCAACCCTATATCAAACTCAGCTCACTATCTGCGTGCACGATTTGCGCGATAATACTTGATAGCCTCAGCCTTGCGCTCACTAGACACATTTTCTGGTATGTCAAACTTTTGAGCTGGGTATATTAAATCAGGGTTCTTGATAGAATCTTGATTTGCCCAGTAGATAAGTGCCCATAAGCGCACATCAGAATATTTGTCCCTCGCTATCAGCGACAGACTTTTCCCCTCTTCAACGGTATAGCTATTGGTCTTTACAGTTGCTGGAACAGGACTCAGTGCTGGTTCAGCTACTGGAACGGGAGGCTTGGAAACTGCCGCTGATTCAGGTTGTTCAACATTAGCACAAGCCACCAATAACAATAATGTAGGTAAGATTAGCGACGCCCTCTTAAAATTAAACATCATAAAAACACCCCCTCTCTTACACTATCAATTTAGTCCCTCTTTATATATTGTCAATACCCCTACTTCCCAATACAAAACTTAGAAAATAATTTATCTAGCGTCTCTTCAGCAACGTTTGCACTGACTGTTCTATCTAACGCACCAACAGCACTGCGCAGATGAAACGCCTGCTTATCAAGCGAGATGTATTCGTTGATACCCCCTAGCTCCTCTAATGCAAGCTGACATTCCACCCGCTGGCTATCGGCAAGCAATGCAGGCAGGGTGTCATCGGGCGGCAAGAGCAGGCGAGCACGTGAAACTAACAACTCTTTTAGTTTATTAAGAGAACCCGCGTCATCAGCCGATATATCAACATCCGTTTTATATGGCGACTTCCGCTCAAGGTCGGCTTTCGTCCCAACGATAACTTTAGCTTTGGAGTTTTCTACTAACTCTAATGTTTCACGGGAAACATTTTGAACGTTTAAGTCTATTAAGATTAACGTCAGGTCTGCGGCTACGACCTCATCAGCAGCGCGGCGCACCCCCTCTCTCTCGGCGGCAGACTCACTCTGACGAAGCCCTGCGGTGTCTGATAGCGACAGGGCAAGCCCTTGAATATTTATAGCCTCTGACAACACGTCCCGTGTCGTCCCTGCCTCATCTGATACTATGGCACGTTGTTTGCCGAGCAGCTTGTTAAACAACGTGGACTTACCAGCGTTAGGTGCGCCAGCTATCACCACGCGGACACCATTCACGGCACGTTTCAATCCATCGTAGCTATCAAGCAGCCCTATCAACCGCTCTTTCACAGCTTCTACGCGGGCGAGCAACTCAATGTGTTTAGGGGTGTCTAGTTCTTCAGAAAAATCTATCACAGCCTCAACCTCAGCAAGGCTATCAATTAAACTGGTGCGAATATCGTGAAAGATAGTGTCCAGCTCTCCATATAGCACACGCCCTGCCGCCTTTACCCCCACATCAGTTGTCGCACGGATTATTGAATTAACTCCCTCAGCCTGTGTGAGTGTCAACTTGCCGTTCAGGTATGCCCGTCTTGTGAATTCTCCCGCCTCTGCCACCCTAACGCCAGCGTTCGTGAAGTCCATCATCGCGGTGTTCACTATTAGCGGGTTGCCATGAAATGAAACTTCAAGCACGTCTTCTCCAGTGTAAGAGTTAGGGGCTTTGTAATAGACAACAAGCACATCATCTGTAATTAGTGGGTTATAGCTGGACACGAAAGTTGCACGTGTTGCCTTTCTAGGGGTGAGCCTGCTCGCAGACAGGGAAAGGTATTTTAGCAATGGCAACACATCACCTGACAGGCGCAGAACTATGACAGCTGCGGGTTGCGCAGGCGTAAGCGGTGCCATAATGGTATCCATTACGCAATTATTACGCAGGACGGCGAAAAAGTCAATCTAACTCACGAGGATAAGCAAATAGTGATGTTTCACCAGCAGCACCATTTGGCGAAAAATGATGTTTTTCTATGGTTATCTTATAGTTTAGGTCTTTCACAAACTCCGCTAACAGTGGCACCATTTCAAAGAACTCCTCGGGGTTATGGTAGATAGACAGAGACAACACGGGGCGGAACTTGCGAATTGTCCGCTCCATACCGCGCAGGGCAGCTAAACCAAAACCCTCTATATCTGCCTTAATAAAGCCGACATTTAGGTTGCCACGTTCCTCTACGAATGAATCTAGGTCTGTGACACTAGCTTC